>JBAXMQ010000009.1:0-51196 GCA_037134215.1 Betaproteobacteria bacterium | reverse complement strand
ACGCCCACCACGGCGCCGATCTGGTTGCGGTTGATGTAGACGTTGCCGATGTGCGCCGCATGCGCCAGCGCCAGGGCGCGAGAGTCAATGCGGCTCTGGATGCCCAGCGTCAGGCCGTAGCCCAGCGCGTTGATCTGGGCCAGCACCGCCTGCGGGTCACCCTGCCAGCGCACGATGTGCAGCACCGGGCCGAAGATTTCCTGACGAAGGTCGGCGATGGAAGCGATCTCGACAATCTGCGGTGACACCAGGTTTGCTACTGATTCAATAGCTACATCGCTTGTAATGACGTGGCCTAGAACTGGTTTCTGCTCTTGATGGAGGCGCTGCAGATGGCGCCCGATGCCGGCAAACGCCTCAGCGTCGATCACCGGGCCAAGGTCGGTGGCCAGTTCTGCCGGGTGACCGGCCACCAGCGCGCGCGCGGCGCCAGTAATCATCTCAATCACGGTATCGGCGATATCCGCATGCACGCACAGGAGGCGCAGCGCCGAGCAGCGCTGGCCGGCGCTGCGAAAAGCGCTTTGCATCACCGCGTCGGTCACCTGCTCGGGCAGGGCGCTGCTGTCGACCAGCATGGCGTTGATGCCGCCGGTCTCGGCAATCAGCGGCACGATGGGGCCATCCTTGGCCGCCAGCGCCCGGTTGATCAGGCGGGCCACCTCGGTGGAGCCGGTGAACACCACGCCGGCCACCCCGGGTGCGGCCACCAGCGCGGCCCCCACCGTTTCGCCCGGGCCGTGCAGCAGCTGCAGCGCGCCCGCTGGCACGCCGGCGGCATGCAGCAGCTGCACCGCCGCCAGCGCCACCCCCGGCGTCTGCTCGGCCGGCTTGGCCAGCACCGTGTTGCCGGTGACCAGCGCCGCCGCCACCTGGCCGACAAAAATGGCCAGCGGAAAGTTCCAGGGGCTGATGCAGACCCAGGGGCCGCGCCCGGTCAGGCGCAGGGTGTTGGTCTCGCCGGTGATTCCCAACACACGGCCATCGGCCTGGGCTGGCATGGGCGTAGGCGCCATGATGCGCTCGGCCTCAACGGCGTAGTAGCGCAGAAAATCAATCGCCTCGCGCACCTCGCTCACCGCGTCGCCCCAGGTCTTGAAGGCTTCCTTGACCAGCAGAGCACAAAAGCGCGGCAGCTCGGCCTGCAGTGCGTCGGCGGCACGGCGCAGCTTCGCAGCGCGGGTTTCAACGTCAGTTTTGCTCCAAGTTTGATAGCTAGAGAGGCTGATGGCCAAAGGCTCAGAGACTAATTTGGCATCAAACTCCGGCACCTGGGGCAGCTGCGCGGTTTGCAGGGTGGCCAGCAGCGGGGCGCGGTGGCTGGGCACCGTCAGGTCCAGCCCGGCGCTGTTGCGCCGGCCGGGTCCAAAAATGTCGGCCGGCAGCGGCAGGGAGGGCTCGGGCGTGAGGCGCAGCGGCGACATCAGCAGCGCGTCCAGCCCCAGGGAGTCATCCGCCAGCTGGTGCACAAAGGACGAGTTGGCCCCGTTCTCCAGCAGCCGGCGCACCAGGTAGGCCAGCAGGTCCTTGTGGGCGCCCACCGGGGCGTAAACGCGGCAGGCCAGCAGCGGGTTTTTCAGCACCTCGCGATAAACGCCCTCGCCCATGCCATGCAGGCGCTGAAGCTCGAAGGGCGCCCCGGTTTTGGCGCTCATTTGCAGGATGGCGGCAATGGTGCCGGCGTTGTGGGTGGCGAACTGCGGGTAGATGGCGTCGGGCGCGGCCAGCAGGGCGCGCGCGCAGGCCAGGTAGGCGATGTCGGTGTGGTGCTTGTGGGTGAACACCGGGTAGCTGGCCAGCCCCAGCTCCTGCGCGCGTTTGATCTCGGCGTCCCAGTAGGCGCCCTTGACCAGCCGGCACATCAGCCGCACCCGGTGCTGACGCGCCAGCGCGATCACGTGCTCGATCAATGCCAGCGAGCGGGTCTGGTAGGCCTGCAGCGCCAGCCCCAGGCCACGCCACTGCGGCTGCTGCTGCGCCACCCGGGACACCAGCGGCGCCAGCACTGCCAGCGACAACTCCAGCCGGTCCACCTCTTCGGCGTCAATCGTCAGGTTGATGTTGGCCTGGGCCGCCAGCTCGCACAGACCCAACAGCGTGGGCACCAGCTCGGCCATCACCCGGTCCGACTGGGCCTCTTCATAGCGCGGGTGCAGTGCGCTGAGTTTGATGGAAATACCGTGATTTCGCTCGCAAGGCCCCGTCCTGTCTGAGTTTATAGCTATTGATTCAATAGCATGACGGTAACTGGCCAAATATTTTGTGGCGTCTGCCGCAGTGCGCGCACCCTCGCCCAGCATGTCAAAGCTGTAGCGCAGGCCGGCGCTCTGGCGGCGCGCGGCGCCAGCCACCTGCAACGCATCGGCCATGGTCTGGCCCAGCACAAACTGGCGCCCCAGCAGCTGCACCGCGCGCAGGGTGGCGGCCACCACGGTGCGAGCGCCCAGGCGCGCCAGCAGGCCGGCCGGGGCTTCACCCTCCGGCAAAAAGCGTTTGCTCAGGGCGATGGCGCTGCCGGACAGGCGCGCCAGGGTGGTGTCGCCGGCCTGGCTGAAGTCGGCCCGGCCGAGCTGGTCGGCAGTGAGCGCGATGGCGGTTTCGGCGTCGGGCACGCGCAGCAGCGCCTCGGCCAGGCGCATCAGGGCCAGGCCTTCGCTGCTGGCAATCGGGTACTCCTTGAGCAGGCTCTCCATAGCCCAAAATGGCGGCGGGTTCTGCCGCACCGCCTGCACCCAGGGGCTGGCCACCTGGGCCGCCGCCGCCCAGTCCAACGCCTGGTCGAGCGCGGCCAGGCAGTGCGCCACCTGGGGCGCTTCGGGCAGGTAGGGGTCGGGCAGGTGTTGCTGGGTCAGCATGGCGCGCTCCAAAATGAATTGATGACGCTATGTTCCAGGTTTTAAGGACAAACTATTCACTAAAATTTATCAATTAAATAGTTGAATATTTATCACTCCAGCCATGATCACACCGCCCGACCTGGACCGCGTCGACCTGAAAATCCTGGCCTGCCTGCAGGAGGACGGCCGCATCAGCAACCTGAAATTGGCCGAGGCCGTGACCCTGTCGCCCACCGCCGTGCTGGCGCGGGTGCAACGCCTGACGCGGGAGGGTTTCATCCTGGGCTATGAGGCCCGGCTGAACCCGCTCAAGCTCGGCGCTGGCCTTTTGGTGTTTGTCGAGGTGCTGCTGGACCGCACCACGCCCAATGTGTTCGAGGCTTTCAAGGCCGCGGTGCAGGTGCGCCCGGAAATCATGGAGTGCCACATGGTGGCGGGCGGCTTTGACTACCTGCTCAAAACCCGCATGGCCGACATGAGCGCCTACCGCGACTTTGCCGGCACCGTGCTGTGGCAGCTGCCCGGCGTGCGCGAGACCCGCACCTACGCGGTGATGGAGGAGGTGAAAAACTCGACTCGGCTGGCACTGGTTTTGTGACACACTCCCCAACTATGATGGCAATCGCAGTGGTTGGAATGGATAATTGGCAATGAGAAGAATCGGAAAGCCCTTGGCGCTGGTGGCTTGCCTTTTGGTGATGGCCCGTGCTTCGGCCTTGGAGCTGATCATCCCCTGGCCGGAAGGCGGTGAAACCGACGCCCTGATGCGCCCGATCGCGCCCTTTCTGGCCAAGCACCTCGCCGAAAAGGTGACGCCCACCAACCTGCCCGGCAATTTCGGCGCCACAGGTGTGCTCGAAGCGGCCAAACGCCCGGCCGATGGCAGCGCCGTGGTCACTGTCCATGAATACCTGTTCTCGGTCATGCGCAGCGGCAAATTGGCTTCCGATCCGCTGGCTGGGCTCAAACCGGTCTGCGGCATCGTCTACGTGCCGTCGATTCTGGGCATGAGCCGGGCCGCGCTCGGCAGCAAAGATCCCAAAGCCTGGCTGGACAAGTCTAAGAAGTTGACGGCGAGCTGGACATTGGGCCCCACCTCAACCAACTTCATGATGCTGGCGCAACTGGAAAAAGCGACCGGGCTCAGCCTCAGCTTCAAACAGTTCAGCAGCAAGTCGGCCGCGGTGAGCGCCTTGGTGGACGGTGAGGTGGATGTGGCCGAAATCAACCCGGAAGTTCTGCTGGACCCGGCCAACAAGGGCATTGTGCCGGTGGCGATTTCGTCGCCGGCGCGCGACCCGCGCCTGCCCACCATTCCCACCTTCAAGGAACAGGGGATCCCGGTGGATTACAGCGTCCACCGTGGCCTGGCGGCCCCGGAGGGCACGCCTGCCGTCATGATGACCCGGCTGGAAAAGGCCTGTCAGGCCGCTGCGGCCGATCCGGAACTCGACCAGCAGTTGGCCAAACTCGGCGCGCGCAGCGTGTTCATGCCGGCTGCCGACTACGCCAACTACCTGGCGCGCAACCGGGCGATGTACAAGAGCGGCATCGGCCCGGCCAACTAGCGCGGCGACGAATCCCTGGCCAGCGCTGGACCCATGAAGATCTTTCTCAAGACCAGCGGACCGGTATTGATTTTTTTCCTGGCGGTTTCGCTGGGCTTCGCCTTCTGGCTGGTCCCTCACCTGAGCCAGGAGTTGTCGCATTGGGATGACGATGCCGAGCGCAACAGCGCCACGGTGCTGGCAGAGGCACTGAGCAATGACATGAAAACCGGCCAACATGCCGAGGTGGCCGCCACACTCAGCCGGGTCTGGGCCAACCGGCCGGACTGGGCATTGGTTGAAGCCTACGACGCGCAGGGCCAGCGCATTTACCCGACCAACGCCATATCGGCGCCGAATGGCCTGCAAAAGGTCTCGGTCCGCATCACTGGCGCCAAGGAGCGCCTGGGCGCCTTGGTGATTTACTTTGACGGCAGCTTGCGTTCGGGCGCGGTGCGCCAAGCCACGCGCGACTTTGAGGCTGCGGTGCTGATCATCGGGGTGGGTATGGTCGCACTCAGCCTGCTGCTGCACTGGCTGTACGTCACGCGGCCCATCCGGGCGCTGCGGAAAAATCTCACCCATGTCGATGCGCCCGCAAACATCCCGCCGCAAACCACGTTCACCAACGACGAAATCGGTGAACTGTCTCGGTCCTTCGAAAAATTCCGGCAGGAACTGGTCCGTCGCGAGCAGGCGCTGACGGCCGCACGCCAACTGGCCGAGGAGGACTCGCGCACCAACGTCTCGCTGCGGATGGCGGCGGAAGAGGCCAACAAGGCGAAAAGCAACTTCATCTCGATGGTGAGTCATGAATTGCGCACGCCGATGAACGGCATCATGGGCATGGCCAGCGTGATTGCCAACGGCCCGCTGGACGAGGCGCTGCGCCAGAAAATCCGGACCATCGAGGAATCATCCGAGCACCTGCTGGCCATCATTAACCAGATCCTGGACTTCAGCAGCGCCGAATCGGGCAAGGAGCGACTCGAAGAAGAAGCGTTTGACCTGTATGAGCTGGTGGCCGCCGCGTTCCGCATCATCGAGTCCGTACCGGCGGCGCGTCTGCTCACAGTGGCGTACCGCATGGCCGAAGATGTGCCCCGCAGGCTGCGGGGCGACGCGCGCCGGATCAAGCAGGTATTGCTCAACCTGCTGGGCAATGCGGTCAAATTCACCCCAAGCGGCAGCGTGACGCTGGACGTCAGCGCCTCGGTTGAGGGGCCAGACCAGGTACGCCTGTGCCTGGCCGTCACAGACACCGGCCCTGGCATCTCGGCAGCGATGCAGCAGCGGATTTTTGAGCCTTTCGTCAAGTTGTCGGGTTTTTCCGGCGGAACCGGCCTCGGGCTGTCCATCTGCCAGCGCTACGCCCTGCTGATGGGTGGCACGCTCACCATGCACAGCACAGAAGGTGAGGGCGCCACCTTCACCTTTTGCGTGCCGCTGCAGACCGTGCAATGGCACCCGGCTCAGGAGCAGGTCCGGCTGCAGGCGCTGGCCAACCTGACCATCATGGATACTGACCCGGAGGCGGCCTACGATGAGCTGGTGGCCGGCGCCGCGCGCGTCTGCGGCACGCCGATCGCGCTGATTTCTCTGGTGGACGACAAGCGACAGTGGTTCAAGGCCAGGGTTGGTCTGGCTGCCGGCGAGACGCCGCGGGAACAGGCCTTTTGTGCCCACGCCATACAGACGCCGACGCACACCATGGTGGTGCCCGATGCCACCACCGACCCGCGCTTCGCGTCCAACCCGCTGGTGACTGGTGAGTCCAACTTCCGTTTTTATGCCGGCGTGCCCCTGACCGATGCCACGGGTCAGGCGCTGGGCACGCTGTGTGTGATCGACACCCAACCGCGCGAACTCAGTCCGCAGCAGCTGAGCGCGCTGGAGGCCTTGGCCCAGCACGCCAGCCGGCTGCTGCAAAACCGATCCAGGTCGGCCTTGCGGGTATTGGTGGCCGAAGACACCCCGACCAGCGCCCTGGTGGTGCGCTTGATGCTGGCAGACCTGGGCCACACGGTCCGCGTGGTGGAAGACGGCCAGCAGGCGGTGCAAGCGCTGCGGGAAGAGGCGTTCGACCTGGTCTTGATGGACATCCAGATGCCGGTGCTAGACGGGCTGGCGGCCACCCAGACCATCCGCGAGCCCGGACAGCCCTGGGGCGCGCTGCCGATCGTCGGGTGCAGCGCCTTTGCGTCCGAGCTGGACCGCCAGAACGCCATCGATTCAGGCATGACCGATTACCTGATCAAACCCATCAAACGCAAAGACTTCCAGGCGCTGCTGGCGAGGCTCAGCGTGTCAAGCCCCCCAGACAGTCCTCCAGAGCCTCCATAAACATGTCCACATGGCCGCGCTCCAGCACCAGCGGCGGACGGATTTTGAGCACATTGGCGGTTCGGCTGCAGGCGCTGATGAGCACGCCACGGGCTTTCATGCCGTTCACCACCCGGGTGGTGGCCTCAGCCGCCGGACGGGCCGGGTCGCCGTCGTGCACCAGCGCCACACCCAGGAACAGCCCGAACTGGCGCACCTCACCCATCCAGGCGTGGCGCCGGGCCAGCGCCTGCAGGCTCTGCTTGAAGTAAGCGCCCTGGGTCTGGGCGTTCTCCAGCAACAGCTCGCCTTCGAGCACGTCCAGCACCGCCATGCCCACCGCCGCACTCACCGTGTTGCCGCCAAAGGTGTTGAAGTAGCGCGTCTCGCGACCAAACGCGTCCAGCAGGTCCTGCCGGGCACACAGGCCGGCCAGGGGGTGACCGTTGCCCATGGGTTTGCCCATGGTGACCAGATCGGGCGCAAGGCCATGGCGCTGGTAGCCCCACATGTGGCTGCCGGTGCGGCCGAAGCCGGGTTGCACCTCGTCGGCAATCACCAGCAGGCCAGCGGCGCGGGCACAGGCCACCGCCGCTTGCAGAAAACCCGCTGGCGCACCGTACACGCCGTCGCTGGTGAACAGGGTATCGACCAGCAACGCGGCCGGGCGCACGCCGTCGGCCTGCATCCGCAGGATGGCCTGCTCAATGCCAGCGGCAAAGGCCACGCCCACACCGTCGCCATCACCGCTGGGGGCCGGCACGGTGTACACCCTCAGTGGACCGGCGTCAGATGCCCCCAGGGAGGGCGAGCAGGCGGCCGTGCTCTGCGTGACACCGTGGTAAGCCCAATCCGTCACGATGACACCGCTGCCACCGGTGTGGAACTGCGCCAGCCGCAGCGCCAGGTCATTGGCCTCGCTGCCGGTGCAGGTGAACATGAGACGGTCCAGGCTGGGGTGGTGCGTGGCCAGCAGGCGCTCGGCATAGTCCAGCAGCGCCTCGTTGAGGTAACGAGTGTGCGTGTTGAGCGTGGCGGCCTGCTCTTGCAGGGCCCGCACCACGTGCGGGTGGCAGTGCCCCAGGGACACCACGTTGTTGTAGGCGTCCAGGTAACGTTTGCCCTCGGCGTCCCACACCCATACGCCCTGGCCGCGCACCAACTCCACCGGGTCCTGGTAGAACAGGCGGTAGGCCGGCCCAAGCAGCGCCTCGCGCCGGCGGATCAGGGCCTGCCGCCGCTCGGGAAGCGCGTTCAGCGTGGCCGGGTCAAAGGCGTTGATGGTTTTCATGGGGTTGGGTGGCCGGCCTGCGGCGGCCATAAGTTGAGCAGCCGCTCGGCCGCAGCGGGCAGGCCAAAGGCCATCAGGGCGCGCAAGCCGGCACTGGCCACGGTGTGGTTGCGCAGGATGTAGGCGCGATTCTCAGGAAAGGTCTGGGCACGCCGTTCGGTGATGCACAGGGTGATGGCGCAGCGCACGGCAGCCAGCAGCGGGAGCCAGCGCAACTCTGGCAGGGAGAGCGTATTGGCCGGCTGGTAGCCCTGCATGAACTCGAACAGGCCCTCGATGCGCGGCTGACCCATCGCATGGCACTGGTAGGAGGCGGCCACCGCCACATCGAACACGCGTGGGCCATGCAGCATGTCGCCAAAGTCCAGCACGCCGCACACCTGGTCGGGCTGCGTCGGGTTCACCAGCAGGTTGTAGGGGTTGAAATCGTTGTGCAGAAACTGCTGCGGCAGCGTGGCCAGTACCGGCTGCACCTGTTGCAGGTAAAGGCCGAAGACGGTGTCGGCCCAGCTGCGCGAGGTGGCATCCTGGATCGCCGGCAACCAGGCCCGCAATTCGGCCGTGCGCTGCAGGTCCCACATCAGGGCTTCATTGCTGACGATTGGGTGCTGAAAATCCTGCAAGGCCCGGTCCAGGCTTGCCAAGGCGGCACCGATGGCACCGCGCTGTGCGGCGCTGGAGGGTGCCTCATGCAGCGGCAGACCGGGCAGGTAGGTCAGCAGCCGGGCAAAGCGCTGGCCCCGCGGACCCGGCAGGGCCAGCATGTCGGCCCCGTCGCGCCAGCGCTGCAGGCGCTGCACCGGCAGCTGCGGCGCCTTCAGCGCCAAATGGTGGAGGGTCGCATTCTGCAAAGCCAGTGCCAAGGGGTTCTCCAGCGTGTCACTGAGCTTGAGGACAAAACGGTCGGGCGAGCCGTCCAGTGTCACCAGAAAGTTCAGGTCGCGCTCACCGCTGAGGTGCTGCACCGCACGGGCCTGCGGCAGTCCCTGCGTGCGCAGCAGCGCCAGCAGTTGGGCGGGATCGGTGGCGGGTTGGGAATCGGGCGAACTCACAGGCAAGGACTTGAGGGACGGCGCCGATGAGCATAGCCGATCGGACTGCCGGGCGCGCCATCACAGCCCGTCAGCCCGACGGCGGCTTGGCCGCCAACATGCGCGGTAGCCGCAGGCCCGAGACAATGGCCACGCCCAGAATCACAATGGCACCGCCGATCAGGTTAGGGGCGGTCAGCGCCTCGCCCAAGACCAGCACGGCGGCAAACACGCCGACCACCGGCATCAGCAAAACATAGGGCGTGACCTCGTCAATGCGGTTGCGCGACAGCACCGAGTACCACAGCACATAGCCGCAAAAAAAGCCCACCGTGCTGAATACCAGAAAGCCGGTCCACTGCAGGCCGTTGGCGGTACGGACCGCCTCCCATTGGCCACCCTCCAGCAGCAGACTGGCCAGCAGGCACTGGGGCACCGCATGCAGCGAGATGGCGCGCAGCAGCGGCAGCCCGGTATCGCGGCTGAGCTTTTTCACCAGCACCTGGCCGAACCCCCAGACGCCCGCACCGGTGAGCAGCATGGCCACGGGCAGCCAGGGCGGCGATTGGGTCGGTAGGCCGACCACCAGCGCCACGCCGGCAAAGGCGACTGCAATGCCGACAGCGCGCGCCGGGCTGAGGTCCTCCTTCAAGAGCCACCAGCCAAACAGCACGGCAATCGGCACCTGGACCTGCACCACCAAGATCGCCAGGCTGGCGGACACATGCCGGTAACCGTAAAAGCCCAGCGCCGCCTGGATGGTGACCACGCAGCTGGTGATCAGCATCACGTGCCAGTGCGGCGTCGATGGCCGGGACGGCCACAGGGCATTGATCACCAAAAAATTGGCCAGGTAGGTGATGCCGACCATGAACAAGGGCGGAAAGTGATCAATCGCCGGCTTGGCCATGGTGTAGCCGAAGCCCCAGCAAACAGGCACCAGGGCCGCGCGCACGATGTCTTTGGGTGTCATGTCTTGCTCAGCGCGCACCAAAAATGGCACTGCCCACCCGCACCAGGGTGCTGCCGGCATGAATGGCCGCTTCCAGGTCGGCGCTCATGCCCATCGACAGCGTGTCCAGCGCCAAACCCTCTGCGTTCAGGGCATCGAAAACCGTGCTAACCCTTGTGAATACTTGGACAGCAGCTACGAAATCAGGAGCGGGCTCAGGAATGCTCATGAGCCCGCGCAGACGCAGGCCAGGCAGCGCTGCCACCTGCTGCGCCAGCGCCAGCGCGTCCTGCGGCAACACGCCCGACTTGGTCTCACCGCCATCCACATTGACCTGGATACAGACCTGCAGCGGCGCCAGATCGGCGGGCCGCTGCTCGCTCAGCCGCTCGGCGATCTTGAGCCGGTCCACCGTGTGCACCCAATCAAAATGCTCGGCCACCAGCCGGGTCTTGTTACTCTGGATCGGGCCGATGCAGTGCCATTGCAGCGGCGGCTGGTCGGACAGCGGGTGCTGGCGCAGCGTGGTGATTTTCTGCACCGCTTCCTGGATGTAGTTCTCACCAAACGCGGTCTGGCCAACCGCCCAGGCCGCTTGCACCGCCTCGGGGCCAAAGGTCTTGGACACAGCCAGCAGGCTGACGGCGGCCGGGTCCCGGCCGGCGGCCTGGCAAGCCGCCACGATACGGCCATGAACGCGTTGGAGTTGGGTCTGAATCATCGTCATAATTGAGCTCAAGCGTAACAAAGGACAGGGACCACCGTGGACATCACCCAGCTGCTGGACTTCAGCGTCAAGAACAAGGCCTCCGACCTGCACCTGTCGTCCGGGCTGCCGCCCATGATCCGGGTCCATGGCGACGTGCGCCGACTCAATGTCGAGGCGCTGGACCACAAGCAGGTCCACGCCATGGTGTACGACATCATGAACGATTCGCAACGCAAGCACTACGAGGAATTTCTGGAAATTGACTTTTCCTTCGAGATTCCGGGGCTGGCCCGGTTCCGGGTCAATGCGTTCAACCACCAACGCGGTGCCGGCGCGGTGCTGCGCACCATCCCGAGCAAGATCTTGTCGCTGGAACAGCTCAACGCCCCCAAGATCTTTGCCGAACTCGCGCTCAAGCCGCGTGGCATGGTGCTGGTCACCGGCCCGACCGGCTCGGGCAAATCGACCACCCTGGCGGCCATGGTGAACTACCTCAACGAAAACGAATACGGCCACATCCTGACGGTGGAAGACCCGATCGAGTTCGTGCACGAATCGAAAAAGTGCCTGATCAACCAGCGCGAGGTCGGCCCGCACACCCTGAGCTTTGCCTCGGCCCTGCGCTCAGCGCTGCGCGAAGACCCGGACGCGATCCTGGTGGGCGAGATGCGCGACCTCGAGACCATCCGGCTGGCCATGACGGCCGCAGAAACCGGCCACCTGGTGTTTGGCACACTGCACACCTCGAGCGCCGCCAAGACCATCGACCGGATCATTGACGTCTTTCCTGCCGAAGAGAAGGAAATGGTGCGTGCCATGCTGTCCGAGTCACTGCAGGCGGTGATCTCGCAGACGCTGTGCAAGACCAAGGACGGTCAGGGCCGGGTGGCGGCGCACGAGATCATGTTGGGCACCAACGCCATCCGCAACCTGATCCGGGAGGCCAAGGTGGCGCAGATGTACTCCAGCATCCAGACCGGCAACAGCGTGGGCATGCAGACGCTGGACCAAAACCTGACCGATTTGGTCAAACGCAATGTGATCAGCCCGGCCGAAGCCCGAACCAAGGCCAAGATTCCCGAGAATTTCCCGGGCTGAAGCCCCGACTGCACTGGAGCGCGACATGAAAGAGATCCTCCGTCAGATCGGCGAAAAACTCGGACTTCAGGCCAAGGAAGAGCCCGTGGTTCAGCGGCTGTTCGGCACCGCGCTGGACCCACTCGCGGCCGATAACCGGCGTGCGGTCCCCTGGGAAGCCCGGGCCATCGACATCGGCGCTGAGCCGATGAATGCGGGCGTGGGCATGGGTCAGTTGCAGGCCTTGTGGGGCATGGACAAACACATGGGTCAGCTCAACCAGCGGACCATCGGGCGCATGAAGGATTTCCTGAATTTTTCCCTTGTACCGCCCGATCAGGAAATCATCCGCCAGGATGAGCATGGCGACTACATGGTGGTGTTGTTGACGGGCCGGGTCGCCGTGGAGCGCACGCAATCGTGGGGCGAACGCCTGCGCCTGGCCGAGGTGGTGCCCGGCGAGATGCTGGGTGAAATGTCGCTGCTCGACAGCGGTGTGCGGTTCTCCAGCTGTGTCACGCGCAGCCGGTGCGAACTGGCGGTGCTGACAGCCGACGCCATGAATCGCATGCTGGCGAATGATTCCGAACTGGTTGCCGGACTCATGTCACTGCTGGCGCGCAAGATGTCTCTGCGCCTGCGGGTGGTGGGCGCCCGCCTCAGTGACCGAGTCTGAACGCAACCCGAAGGAGATGCTATGGAAACGACACAGGCCTACGACTTCGTCCGGCAATTGCTGGAGTTGATGCTCAGCCGCAAGAGCAGTGACATGTTCATCACGGCCGGCTTTCCGCCCGCCATCAAGGTGGACGGGAAAATGACCAAGCTCTCGGCCGACGGGCTCAACGGCACCCAGACCGGCGCTCTGGTGCGCGCGGTCATGAGCGACCGGCAGGCGGCCGAATTCGAGACCACCAAGGAGTGCAATTTCGCGATTTCTCCGGTGGGCATCGGTCGCTTTCGGGTCAATGCCTTTGTCCAACAGAACCAGGCGGGGATGGTCCTGCGAGCCATTCCCACCACGGTGCCCACCATCGATGGCTTGGGTGTGCCCCAGGTGCTCAAGGACGTGGTGATTGCCAAGCGCGGTCTTTGCATCCTGGTCGGCGCCACCGGCTCTGGCAAATCCACCACGCTCGCGGCCATGGTGGACTGGCGCAATGAGCAGTCCTACGGCCACATCATCACGATCGAGGACCCGATCGAGTTCGTGCACCCGCACAAAAACTGCATGGTGACTCAGCGCGAGGTCGGCCTCGACACTGACAACTGGGATGCCGCGCTGAAGAACACGCTGCGTCAGGCGCCCGATGTGATCCTGATGGGCGAGATCCGCGACCGCGAAACCATGGAACATGCGGTGGCTTTCGCCGAAACCGGCCACATGTGCCTGGCCACCCTGCACGCCAACAGTGCCAACCAGGCGCTGGACCGCATCATCAATTTTTTCCCTGAGGAGCGACGGGCCCAGTTGCTGATGGATTTGTCTTTGAACCTCAAGGCCATCATCTCGCAACGGCTGGTCCCCAAACAAAGCGGCAAGGGTCGCGCGGCCATCGTCGAGGTTTTGCTGAACTCACCCCTGATTTCCGATCTGGTGTTCAAGGGCGAAGTGGCAGAAATCAAGGAGGTCATGAAGAAGAGCCGCAACATGGGCATGCAGACCTTTGACCAGGCCTTGTTCGATGCCTTTGAAGCCGAATCCATCACCTACGAAGATGCGCTACGCAATGCCGACTCGGTGAACGACCTGCGTCTGCAAATCAAACTCAACAGCCAGCGCGCCAGATCCCAGAATTTGGGTGCCGGCACCGAAAATTTTGCCATTGTCTAAGGAACCCATGAGCAGCCTGAACCCCAAAAACTATGACGCTACTGCGCCGCGCAAAGTCGCCTTTCTTGGCCTGGGCGTGATGGGCTACCCCATGGCCGGGCACCTCGCCCTGGCCGGGCATCATGTCACGGTCTATAACCGGACTGCTTCTAAATCAGTAGCATGGTGTCAAGAGTTCACGGGGCCTGGCACCCTGAAACACGCTGCCACACCCCGTGAGGCCGCCAGCGGCGCCGACCTGGTGTTTTGCTGTGTCGGCAACGACGATGACCTGCGCGGTGTGACACTGGGCGCGGATGGCGCCTTTGCTGGCATGGCCGGCGGGACGGTCTTCGTAGACCACACCACAGCCTCGGCCACCGTGGCGCGCGAGCTGTCTGCGGCGGCGACAGCGCTGGGGCTGCACTTTGTCGATGCCCCGGTCTCGGGTGGCCAGGGGGGCGCCCAAAATGGGCTGCTGACCGTGATGTGCGGTGGCGATCAGGCGGCCTTTGATGCAGCCCAGCCCGTGGCCATGGCTTTTTCACGCGCGTTCACGCTGCTGGGCGCCAGTGGCGCCGGCCAGCTGGCCAAGATGGTCAACCAGATCTGCATCGCTGGGCTGGTACAGGGTTTGAGCGAAGCCATCGCTTTTGGTGAACAGGCGGGGCTGGACATGGTTCAGGTGTTGGAGGTCATCGGCAAGGGTGCGGCTCAGAGCTGGCAGATGGACAACCGTGGCAAAACCATGGTGGCGGGCAAGTTCGAGTTCGGCTTTGCCGTGGATTGGATGCGCAAGGATCTCGGTTTGGTCCTTGATGAGGCCAAGCGCAACGGCGCACGCTTGCCGGTCACGGCCTTGGTGGACCAGTTCTACGCCGACGTGCAGCAAATGGGCGGGCGGCGCTGGGACACGTCCAGCCTCATCAAGCGGCTGAAATAAACTGCCTGAAATAAACCGCCTGAACCCGGTCAGGGCGCCGGCTTGGGCAACAAGGCCTTGAGCTCTTCCTCGGAGATGATTTCGAGCAGGCGCACCACCTTTTGCACGCCGGTCGTGCTCCGGACAATGTCGGTGGCGCGGTCGGCTTCGCGCTGGGTGACGCGCCCCATCATGTAGACAGTGCCGCGTTCAGCGACGACTTTGAAGGCATTGGCAAACAGGTCCTTGGCGTCGACCAGGCCAGCCCGCACCCGCCCAGATACGAGCACGTCCGCTGAGCGTTGTGACAGTGTGGTGTTGCCCAGGACAGCGACTTCATTGACGGTACTGCGCACGTTCTCGACCTTGGTGACCACCTGCTCGGCCAGTTGGCGGTCCTGGGTGTTGGGCACTTCACCAGTCAACAGCACTTGGCGGTTGTAGCTGGTCACATTGACGTGGGCACGCTCACCCAAGGCTTCGCGCAGGCGACTCTGCGCTCGCAGCTCGATGCCCTCGTCTTCCAGCTGCGCACCGGCTGTTCGCCGGTCGGTGGCGACCAGCGAACCCATGACCGCGCCGCCAATGACCACAGGCGCGCAGGCGCTCAAACCAGCCACGATGCTGGCGCCCAGCGCCAGGGAGACAAAACAAGCTCTTGAGAAATGGTTCATGGGTTGGTGTCCTGGTCGCCGAGTAATTGGGCATCCACCGCATCGCACAGGCAGTGCAGCACCAGCAGATGAACTTCCTGAATTCGCGCCGTGCGCTCGCTCGGCACGCAAATGTGGACATCGGTGTCACGCAAGGCATGCGCCATCTTGCCACCATTGCGCCCGCTTAGACCCACCACGACCATCTCGCGCGCGTGCGCCGCTTCAATCGCGGCCAGCACATTGGCCGAGTTGCCGCTGGTGGAAATGGCCAGCAACACATCCCCTGGTTGGCCCAGCGCCCGCACCTGGCGCGAGAAGATCACGCTGAAATCGTAGTCATTGCCAATCGCCGTGATGATGGAACTGTCGGTGGTGAGCGCCACGGCCGCAAGCTCGGGTCGCTCGCGCTCGAAGCGACCGACAAACTCGGCGGCGAAGTGCTGTGCGTCAGCGGCCGAACCGCCGTTGCCACAGGCCAGCACCTTGCCGCCGCTGGTGACGCAGGCCAGCAAGGCCTGCACCGCCGCCGCAATCGGACCGCTCAGGATTTGGGCGGCCTGGTACTTCAGGTCGGCGCTGTCGATGAAGTGCTGTTGGATTCGTTGCTCAAGCATGGCGCGATGATACCCGTGCCCACGGCCAGCGACTGGCCTCAAGCCGCATCAAACGCCGCCTGCAGCCACTGCAGGCCTTGCGGCTCCAGCAAGACGACATCGAACCGGCAGGGCGGCATGACGGCCAGGCGCATCAGGTAATGCCGGGCTGCAAACACGATGCGCCGCTGCTTGGTGGCGCTGATGCTGGCGCCGGCGCCGCCATGGCGAGTGCTGGCGCGCTGGCGCACTTCGACAAACACGGTGGTGCCGTCCGGCGTGCGCATGATCAGATCGATTTCGCCGCCACCCCGGCCGGGCGTCCGATAATTGCGTTGCATCAGCCGCAGGCCGGCTTGCTGCAAATGGCGCAAGGCGGCGTCTTCAGCGGCATCGCCCACGCTTTTGGTGCTTGCTGCGGCACCGGCCGACCTGTCATGAGGAAAAACCATTGAGCTCCACCTATGCCCGTGCCTTGGGCGCTGCTGCTGACGCCGCCGCTGGCCAGGATTATCCGCTTGGCGCACTGTATGTGGTCGCCACCCCGATTGGCAACCTGGCCGATATCACCCTGCGCGCCCTGCATGTGCTGGCCCTGGCCGACACCGTGGCCTGCGAGGACACGCGCCACACCCAGGCCCTGCTGCGAGCCTATGGCATTGACAAACCGGCGGCCCAGCTGCTGGCGCTGCATGAGCACAATGAAGCGCAAGCGGCGGCGGAGTTGGTGCGACGCATGGGCCAGGGCCAACGGGTGGCCTACGTCAGCGATGCCGGTACGCCTGCGATCAGCGACCCCGGCGCGCGCCTGGTGGCCGCCGCCCGGGCGGCGGCCATGCGCGTGCTGCCCTTGCCAGGCGCCAGCAGTGTCACGGCCGCACTGAGCGTGGCGGGCATCGCTGCCGATGCGCCCGCCGCTGGCGAGTTCGTTTTTGCCGGGTTTTTGCCAAGCAAGGCCGGTGAGCGGGCCGCAGCCGTGGCGGCGCTGGCGCTGCAGTCGCGCGCGGTGGTGTTGCTGGAGGCGCCACACCGCATCGAGGCCCTGGCCGATGCGCTGGCGCTGCTGGGCGAGCGCAGTCTCACCGTGGGGCGTGAGCTGACCAAGCAGTTTGAGGAGCTCGCCCACGTTCAGGCGGCAGGTTTTGCGTCCTGGCTGGCGGCTGCCCCCCACCGACGCCGCGGTGAATTCGTCTTGGTGTTGCACCCAGCCGCGATACCGGCAGAATCCGGCCCGGACACGCGGGTGCTGCAGTTGCTGCTGGCAGAGTTGCCCCTGAAGTCAGCGGTCCGGCTGGCCGCCGAGATCACCGGTTCACCACGCAATGGTTTGTACGAAGCCGCGTTAAACCTGAGAAAGAGCGCGCCCGATGGCGTGTAATCCACAAACAGGGCGCAGGTCGTTGTCAAGCTGGGGTGTTTTTTCGACAGAAGCGGTTCAAGGGGTCACTTCCTTCACACCGGTCACAAAGTACTCGGTTTCGCCAAAGCAGCTGCCGGGTAGGCCCTTGTGCTGCTCGTAATTGAGGGTAACGCGCTTGCCCATGACCGCATTCAGCTGCGCGACCACCTCCGGGTTTCTGACGGTAAAGAGGAATTTCTCGGGCGTGGCGCCGGGCAGTGGCACCATGGATTGCTCGCCCTCCCAGGTTTTGCAGACCCAGCCCTTGGACGACAGCTTTTGCAGGTAGCCTGCGCGCTCGCCGGTGGAATAGCTCCAGTTCAGGGCGATGGCCACATAAGCAGCAAACAACAGCGCAAGCACCACGGCAAACTTTGCCAAAAAGAAAATAACACCTTTTTTGCTGAGCGCCATCATTTGCTTTCTAGAGTTGAGTCTGGATTTGATCGGGCGTTACAGCCCGGGGCCATGGGTTTGCAGCAAGGCCCACAGGCGCGCAGGTGTGAGAGGCATCTGCAATTGCGCCGTTCTGTGGCCATGGCCATGGCGGGCCAGGGCATCTGCCACAGCGTTGACCACACAGGGTGTCGCGCCGATGGTGCCTAGCTCGCCTACGCCTTTGACACCCAACGGGTTGTTCAGGCAAGGCGTGGACTGGTCCATCGTGGTGAGGAAGGGTGGCGTCATGTCGGCACGCGGCGCGGCATAGTCCATCAGGCTGCCGGTCAGTAGCTGGCCGCTTTGCGCGTCATACACCACCTGCTCGATCAGCGCCTGCCCGATACCTTGCATGGCCCCACCGTCGAGCTGACCGATCACAATGGGCGGGTTAACCACCTTGCCCACATCATTCACCGACGCGTAGGCCACCACCGCCACCTCTCCGGTTTCGGGCGTGAGCTCAATTTCGCACACATGGCAACCATTGGGCCATGATGGACCGCTGACCGCACTGGTGGACTCGAAGAAAATTTGCCCATCCGGCTGGCGAGACGCCAACTCGAACAGCCCAATGCCCAGGTCGGTGCCCTTGACCTGGAAGCGCCCGGCCCGGTAGTCGATGTCTTGTACCGAGGCCTCCAGCGCGCTGGAAGCCATGTTGCGCACATGGTCCACCGTGCGCTGGGCGCCCACTTTGACCGCCGAGCCACCCACAAAGATCGAGCGCGAGCCGGCGCTGCCAAAGCCCTCGCCACGGTCAGTGTCGCCCAACACCACACGCACTTGCTCAAGCGGCACGTCAAACACATCCACCACCAACTGAGCCAGCGAGGTGGCAATGCCTTGCCCCATGCCGTTCACCGCAGAAAAAACCTCAATCACGCCCTCGGCCAACACCGTGACCGTCATGCGCTCCTCAAAAACATTGCCGCCAGTCCACTCGAGAAACGTGGCGATGCCCAGGCCGCGCCACCTGCCGTGCCGCGCTGACTCGGCCTCACGCCCGGCAAACCCGCCCCAGTCGGCCAAGGCCAGGCCTTGGTCCATCACATGCTCAAAGCGGCCGCTGTCGTACACCTGCGCCATTGGATTCTTGTAGGGCATCTGCTCGGGTCGGATCAGATTGAGCCGTCGCAGTGCGACCCGGTCGATGCCGGTCTGGCGTGCGGCCTCGTCCATCAAGCGCTCCATGATGTAGATGGCCTCCGGACGACCAGCGCCACGGTAGGCGCCGACCGTGGCGGTGTTGGTGAGCACCGCTTTGAAGTGAAAGTCGATGGTCTGGATGTCATAGACGCTGGTCTGTACCCAGGGGCCGATCAGCAACTGAATGGCAACACCGGTGCCGGAGGCATAGGCACCGACATTGGCCAGGGTATGCACGCGCAGGGCCAAAATCCGGCCATCCGCCGCCAGGGCCAACTCGGCCCTGCTCTCGATGTCACGACCGGCGGCACCACTGAGAAACTCTTCGCTGCGTTCGGCAATCCATTTGACTGGCCGCTTGAGTGTCCAGGCACACCAGGCCGTCACCGCATCTTCGGGGTGGATGCCGCCTTTCATGCCAAAGCCGCCTCCCACGTCGCCCACCGTCACCCGCACCTGGTCGCGCGACAGGCCGAGAATGTCTTTGCACAGCGAGGTCTTGATGCCCGAGGGCATCTGGGTGCTCATGCGCACCACCAGACGGCCATCACTCGGGTCAACCAGCGCCAGCACGGAGCGCGGCTCCAGCGTCAGCGCCGCCAGCCGTTGGTTGCTGAGGTCCAGAGCCACCACATGCGTTGCAGAGGCGAAGGCCTGCGCCGTGGCCCCGGCGTCGCCGTGGCGCATCTCTGCTGCAATGTTGTCGGGCGCCTCATCACACACCAGCGGCGCGCCGGCAGCCACCGCCTGTTGCAGGTCCACCACCATCGGCAGTTCCTCGTAGTCGATCACCACCGCTTCTGCCGCGTCGCGCGCCTGCTCCAGCGTGTTGGCGAGTACCACCGCCACCGCCTCACCCCCATAGCGCACCCGCTCAAAAGCCAAAGGCCGGCGCAGGGGGGTGACGCTGGGCGCACCACCAGCGCGTTTGAACGCGGCCGGGCCGGGAATCGGTTTGACGCCAGCAGCGACCAGGTCCGCACCGTCAAACACAGCGACCACGCCCGGCATGGCCAGAGCCGCTTGTTTGTCGACGCCAAGAACACGGGCATGCGGGTAGGGTGAGCGGACAAAACACAGGCGAAGATGATCGGAGTAGCCCTGGTCATCGCTGAGGTCGTCCGTAAATCGCCCCTGACCTGTGAGCAGCTTGTCGTCTTCGATACGGAGCACAGCCTGTCCGCTGCCAAACCGCACGTGTTTGTTATCCATGTCAGGTAGTCCAGGTTGATGGATTTCGGGGTGCCGAAACTTGGGCCAGATTCTACGTTCTGGCGCACTTGCGCCAGCGGGGCGCCAGCCAGTTACCCCGGATGGCGCCTGAGCCAGTCCGCATGCTCCCTCGGGAACGCCGCTTGGTAGCGCACCAGGTAAAACTGTGCGCGCTCTGCCTGCTGCTGCAGGAGGGCGGTGTCAATGAGCTTTTCAATCACGCGCGGCTCAGGCGACACATGCAACAGTCGCTCGGCCATGGCTTGCAGGCGCGCGGCGTTGTACGCATCGGGCACCGTGGTGGTCAGCTCGGCAAAGTCCACCCAGTGGGCGAACCAGCCCGAGCGGGAGGTGGTTGCCAAGGTGTCATTGCGGTACAGGCTGGCGCGATCTGCCAGCGGCAGGTAAAACTGGTGAACCCGAACATAGTCCAGAGCGACATCGGCGGTGGCCAGCACCAGGCCAATGGCAACCATGGCACGTGCCAGCCAGCCACGGGCCCCGCTGTAGACCGTGGCCAGGACATCGGCGGGCGGGGCCGGGAAGCGTGAGCCCGTCAGCCACAACAAGGTCAAAGACACCCCAAAAGCAAGCTGGAAGGGTCCGTACCAGAGTGGGTACTCCAGGAGGCTGTGTACGCCAATGATGGCCAGCACGCCCCAGGCCAGTTGCCGGGTGGGATCGGCTTCGCGCCAGGGTTGGGCGCGCACCATCAGGTACAGGGCCAGCCCACAAATACCCAGGGCAGCCGGTAAACCCAATTCCACCGCCAGATGCAAGGGCAGGTTGTGGGCGTTGTCCAGAATGTCGCAGAAGCGCGGCCCGGGGTAGAGCGTGATGAAGTGCGCGTAGTCGAGCTCGCCCCAACCCCAACCCGCCCAGGGTCGCTGGGCAATCAGGTAAATCACATTACGCCACAGCTGGGAACGGGCCTGGCACGAGCTTTCGATCTCTCGCAGTCTGGACAGCATGCCAGATTCAGCGAAGGCGAAGCCAGCCAGCCAGGGCATCACCAGCAGTGCGGCCAGATAGGCCATGACGGCGACCAGCAGCAGCCGGAGCGCCTGAGCGTTGCGCCACGAGCGGCAGCCCAGCAGCAGCGCCGACATCATCAAAAGCTGCAACAAGCCGGTGCGGGAGGATGACAGCGCATTGCCGACCGCCAGCAGCGCGGCGGCAGCCCAGGCCGGCGCGGGCGAGACAGCCAGCGCTGGCAACCGGCCTTGCGTCTGAAAGCGCGCTTGGGGTTGACCGCAGGCCTGCACCCAGATCAGCGCGAGCAAGCCGATGCTGGTGAGCGTGGCAAATTGGTTGCGCTGGCGCAGATTGGCAAACGCCTCCCCCGCCGCCGTGCCGTTGACCCAGGGAAACCAGGCGGCTGAAGCGCCGAAATACTGGATCGGCGCCAACACGCAACTCAGCAGCGCCGCGCACAACCAGACTGACGCGTTGGTTTGCGCCAAAACTGCGACCCCGTCACGCTTCAGTGGCAGCAAAAGCAACAGGGCCAGACCCGCAACACTGAGCAGGCTCTGCACCACCGCCGACGACGGGAAAGGTGCAAAAGGATTGACCCAGGGCAACAGCAAAGCCAGCATCACGACCGACTGGCCCCAGGCAAGCGGCCACCGGGTTGGTGCCAAGTCGCCCAACGCAGGGGTGGCCGGAGCTCGCATCCCGCTGGAAGACCTGGCTTAGCGGCAGAGCACCGGGTTGGAGGTCAGGCAGCCGCTGCCGGTTTTGGCCCAGGTTAAAGCGCCCACACCGAGGGTTGGTGTCAGCACCAGGGTGGCGGCGGCATCGGTGGTGGCAGTGGGCGTGACCGTGATCACCCCGTCAGTGACACCGACCGAGGTCACGTGCACGGTGGCCTGCGAGGCGGGAATGCCATTGGTGCCCAACGAACAACCGGTCAGCGTACCCAGATCCTGGACGCAGGCAGACACCGCGGTCTGGTAGCTGGTACCGACTGACACCACCTCGGTGAATTTGGCTCTCTTGGTGTAGTCCTGATAGGCCGGCAGCGCCACGGCCGCAAGAATGCCGACGATGGCCACCACGATCATCAACTCGATCAGGGTGAAACCCTGTTGTGATTTGCGTTCCATAAAACACTCCTTGGTAAATGAGACAAAACCAGACTTGGGGCAGTCGTGTTGGCAGCATTCATGCCAGCCCGAAAACGCCATATTCATCACCTCTGACATCCGATGCAAGCCCATTCTTGCGCAATTGACATTCTTGTCGGACCATATTTATCAATCAACGGATGCACACCGCTCTGACCATCTTGAGGTCGGTCAATCCCATCATGATTTTTTCCATGCCATCCATTTTCAGTGTGCGCATGCCCGACTGTACGGCGGCAGCAAACAGGTCTGCGACCCGGGCGCGCAGCTGGATCAGCTTCTTGATCTCCGCGTCTGCAATCAAGAGCTCATGCAGTCCGACCCGCCCTTTGTAGCCGGTCTGGGCACATTTGTCGCAGCCGACTGCTCGGTACAGGCGGATTTGCCCCTGCTCGCCATGGCTTGTCCGCCAGCCTTCAATCAGCCGGGCGACTTCTTTTTCAGGGTCGGCCAGCCAGTCCGCCGAGTGGCTGAGTTCCTCCGCATATTCAAGGGCAAACAAGCGCAGCTCGCCGTCATCCGGAACGTAGGACGATTTGCAACTGCACAGCCTGCGCGCCAGTCGCTGCGCCAGAATACCGAGCAGGGCATCGGCAAAATTAAAGGGGTCCATCCCCATTTCGAGCAGACGGGTGACCGACTCCGGCGCCGAGTTGGTGTGCAAGGTGGAAAACACCAGATGACCGGTCAGCGAGGCCTCAACGCCCATGGTCACGGTTTCCTTGTCACGCGACTCGCCCACCATGATGATGTCCGGGTCAGCGCGCAAAAAGGCACGCATCACCATGGCAAAGTCGATCCCGGCCTTTTTGTTGATCTGAACCTGACGCAAGCCCTTTTGCGTGATTTCGACCGGGTCCTCCACGGTCCAGATCTTGGTGTCTGGGCGGTTCAAGTGGCTCAGTATGGAATGCAGGGTGGTCGTCTTGCCCGAGCCGGTTGGTCCGCAGACATAGAACAGGCCGTAAGGTTTGGCGATCGTCCTGAGAACGCGCTCTAAATTGTGGGCTGTCAGGCCCAACTGGTCGATGGGTATGGGCGCGCCTGCTGGCAGGATACGCATCACCACGTCTTCCAAGCCGCCGGCCGAGGGAATGGTGGCAACCCGTAACTCAATGTCGAGCGGGCCATACTTTTTGAATTTGATTTTTCCGTCCTGGGGCCGTCGGCGCTCGGAAATGTCCAGGTCGCACATGATTTTCAAGCGCGTGACCATGGCCTGCCAGTAATGGGCTGGCACCTCAATGTAGTGCGTCAGGATGCCGTCAATGCGAAAACGAATGCCGGTCTTGAGCTTGCCTGGCATGGGCTCGATATGGATATCCGAGGCCTTTTGCTGGTAAGCGTCGATGATGACCTTGTTGACAAACTTCACGAGTTCGTTGTCGGCGGCAGCGGAGGCCAAGGCATCGTCAAGGCCGGCGTCATCGATCAGTGCGCCATCCATGTCGGCCAGCATCTCATCAATCGACAGGCCGCCTGTCACGGCGCCGAAGATTTGGGCCAGCGTGGCCTGGAATTCAGCCTGGGTCGTCACCCGGTACACAAAACGGCTGATCCGCGGAAAAACCTGGGCCAAGATGCGCGAGCTTCGCACCGTCTCTGGATCAATACACATGACGACCAAGCCCTCAGCCGAGTCTTCCAGAGGAATCCAGCCCTGCTTGTCAACGAAGTCCAGCTTGAGCATGCCGTGCAGCTGGTCGATCCGCGAACGGCTTGCCTTGAACGGTTCATAGGCCACATCGAAATACCAGGCCAGAGAGCGCCCGATCTGGGCCGGTAGAACCTTGTGACGGGACATGATCACCTGCTCCACCGCTTGCCCCTCGCTACGGGACTGCCGCCAGCACTGTTCCAACGCATCAGCCGTCAGAACGCCCTGTTGCACCAGACCGTCATATTTGGTGGTACCGCGGCGCAGCCCCAGTGTGCTCCTTTCGACACGCTGGCGGATGGCAGTGGCCAGGGTCCGGCACAGCTGGGTGGCACCGTCCACCTCCAGATCACCGAAGACTTGGTTGTCCCGGTTGTTGATGATCTGTAGCACACCCAGCAAGCTATTGCCGTCGGTGATCGGGGCGACCAGCAACTGGCGTGTCAGAAAGCCCGACCCCTTGTCGACGGCTTTGAGGAAGGTCAAGTCCGGGTGGATGCGGCGCAGGGCCTGCTCGTCATACACATCGCGCAAATTCAGCAGTTGCTTGCTCAGCGCCACATAGCCTGCGATGCTTTGTGGCGATATGGGCAACCTCAAATCCTGGCTGCTGGTCAAGCCGGTCTTGATTTTGGAGACGATGGACGTCTGATCACGGCTGACCGCGTACAGCGTGAGGCGCTCGGCATTGAAGAGTTGGCAGATGTCCTCACTGACGTCCAGCATCAGTTGGTCGAGGTTGTCGGTGTCATGGATCCGCGCCGTGACGGCTTGCAGCCTTTTGTAAAACTCGGCCTCAGTGGCGTGGCCAGGTGGCGGCATCGGCGATGCCTGAACTTCGGCTAAGGCGGGCGTCATGGCGCCCGCCTTGGGCTGCTCGTTCACAAATTGAACTCCTTCCCCGCCCGCAGCCAGCGAATGTCGTACAAGCCCGCCTGATCGCCACCGTCTTGCTGATTGAAGACTTCGATTTCTTGCATGATCAGTTCGGTCGCGGCTGGCTTGGTGTGGGTGATGTAGATCGGAAAGCGGCGGTCGCCAGCGATGTTGGCAATTTCTTCCGCCAGCATGGCTGGCGAAAGATGCAAGCTGAGCTGGGCCAGCCTGTGCTCGCGGTTGCTAAAGGCGGTTTCGATCACCAGCGCACTCACTGGCAGCTGGTTGACTCTGGCCCAGAAAGCAGGGTTGGGTCCGGTGTCACCGCTGAACACCCAATAGCCATTGCCGCCAGTGGCGGCAATGCCTACCGCAGGCACAGAGTGGACCGCCGGCAACACCTCCACCGCTTTGTCGCCGAACTGCAGCACGTCACCCACGGCCATCACGCTGAACTGGATAAAGGGTTGATCCGGCGTGGGGATGCGGCTGAAGTCGGGCCAGATCACGTCGTTGAAAATATGGGCTTTGAGCGCATCGACCGTCTCCGGCAACCCATGCACCTGCAAGGGTCGCGTCCGTAAGGCTCCCACAGAATCGACCATCAGTGGCAAGGCCGCCACATGGTCAAGGTGAGAGTGGGTCAACACGACGTGGTCAATGTCCCTCATTTCCTCCAGGGTCAGATCGCCGACGCCGGTGCCCGCGTCAATCAGGACATCGCGATCCAACAAGAATGACGTGGTTCGACAGTTCTTCGCAATCGCTCCCGAGCAGCCAAGAACGCGGACTTTCATGGGTGCTTACTCCTCATTTGGTTTCGAAATTGGTGGCACCGTCCCAGTCCGGGTCTTGGGGCAAGGCCCGACGCGCGGCCAAGCGTCCTTCGTAAAGCTTGTAAAGGCCCTTGGTCGGCTGGATAAGTTGCAATTCTGCCAGCATCGGGTCGCAGTCGTTCCAGCACTGACGCCGATAGGCTTGCAGGAAGTCAGCCCATAGGGCCATCTCGCGGCTCAGGGCCGGCGTGTTGTCTGCCAAAACGGCTGCTGGCCAGAAGATGGCAACAGCTTGCGCCTTGCCCTTGACTCGCACGCGGTCGAGCTCCTGCCAGACAAAATCCGGCGCAAGTGCCCGGGTGGACTCGCTCACCACGGTGTCCACGCCATAGACTTTGGACAGGCCCTCCAGGCGAGAGCCCAGGTTGACCGCGTCGCCGATCACGGTGTAGCTGCGCCGGATGTCCGAGCCCATGTCGCCCACGCACATGCTGCCTGTATTGAGGCCCACGCCCAGACTGATCTCCGCGATGCCCTTGGCCCGGTGGTTCGCGTTGATACGGCGCAGTGCCACCGTCATTTCCAGCGCGGTCTTGACCGCCAGCTGCGCGTGTTGCGCGGTTTCTACCGGGGCGCCCCAGAAGGCCATCACGCAGTCACCCATGTACTTGTCGATCGTGCCCATGTTGCGCCGGATCACACTGGTGAGTTGGCTGAACACGCCATTGAGCATGGCCTGCAACGCCAGCGGCTCCAGGGTCTCCGACAGGCTGGTGAAGCCGCGCATGTCGCAAAACATCACCGTCAGCTCCCGGCTGCTGGCTTTCATGCTGTAGCTTTCGGGGTCTTTGACCATTTCCTTGACCAACTCGGGCGGAACATAGCTGCCAAACAACTGGGCCAAGTCCCGCTTGGACCGGCTTTCCACCAGATAGCCGTAGCTCATGTTCAACACAAAAGCAATCACGGTCATGATGACCATCAGCGCCAAAGGCAAGACCAAGCCGGCGGACGCGAACAGCCAGAGGTTCAGGCCGACCATCAAGGCAACCGTGGCGCCGCTCAACAACACGGCCATCAGCGCCGAGAGTGCCGGTAGCGCCAAAGCCAGCAGAATGCCCACCAGCAGCAGCAGCATCACCTCGAAACCGACCGCATAGTCCGGCCGGACCAGGGTTTTACCGTCCAGGAGGCTGCTGATAAGGTTGGCGTGTGCCTCAACGCCGGGGTAAGAGTTGCCCACCGGCGCGGAGCGCAGGTCCAGCAAGCCAGGGGCCGTCGTGCCGACCAGCACAATCTTGCCGGCCAGGCTGCCTTCCGGCAATCGCTTCGCCAGCAAGTCAACCGCCGAGACATAGCGGAACGAGCCGCCGTCTGGCCCGCCCTTGCCCCGGTAGGGCACGAGCATGGCCAAGCGGTCATCCACCGGGATACGCATGGTTTGTTTGCCTTGACGTAACTGAATGCTCTCCAGCCCCTGGTAGACGTCATCAGCCCGGGAGCCTGAGGGGAAACCCGGTGTAACCACTGGCAGCCCGACAAACAGGCGAAAAATCACCAAAGACAGTGATTCGTAATAGCCACCCTTAAATTCAGCCACCAGGGGCACAAAGCGCACCACGCCATCGGCCTCCTCCAGCGTGTTGAAGAAGCCTGCCATCGGCGCCGCCTTCGCCAACCGATCGATGTTGGATCCATAGCCGTCCCAAGCGGCCTTTGGGGTCTGACGCCCCTGTAGCGCCTGTTCGTCGAATACGGGCGACGGTAGCGTCCCCGAGGTTCGTCCCCTCTGGTCACTCGACAGGTAATACGCGAGGGCCACCTTTCGATTTGCAATGGCACGGGCAAACAGGCCGTCGTAATCCAAAGACTCTTGTAACTGGGCCAACCGGTCGACATAGCCCGCCTGTCCGCGCAGTTCGTTTTGCGCCAGCGACTTCAGGCGGCTCAGGCCGGAGCTGTCATCGGGCTCGGAAAACACCACGTCGAAGCCGGCAACAGCAATTTTTTGCCGGTCGAACAGCTCGTCCATCAAGTCCGCCAGGCGGTTGCGGCTCCAGGGCCAGCGCCCGACCTCGGCCAGGCTTTTCTCATCGAGGTCAACGATCACAATCCGGTCATCGAGCGTCTTAGGCATGGTGGCGACCAAGCGCGCATCGTAGGCAATGGCTTCGAGGCGCGCGATCAGGTCCAGCTTGAACAGACCCCCTGCGTGCATCAAGGCCAACACCAAGGGAATCAGGGTGACGGCGATCCGCAGGCGGTGATTTTTGAGGTATTGCATGGGGCTATGGCTCAGGATGCGGATTGATGGCGCGCCAGCAGTGGCACAAGCTGGCAGGCAGGACCGCTCATGGCTGCAAAAACTGCATGGTGGTACCCGCCAGCAGGATGCTGTCGCCGTGTTCCAGGGGCACGGCGTCCGGCCCGACCGGCACACCGTTGACGACAGCCCGGTCGCTGCCCTCCATGTGGTGCAGCACAAAGCCGTTGGGACGGCGCGTGATGGCCGCGACCGCGACGCTGGGCTTGCCCAGGGTTGTCACGGCCTTGGTCAGGGCCAGTTCACGGCCAGTCGACCGACCTGAAATGACCTTGATGGACGCTGGCCTTGGTGTCTGCTGCGCGCTGTCGGTTTCATCGGCCTCATCGGCCAAAACGGCCGCAGCAGGCAGCAACGGGTGAGCGAGGGCCAGGCTGTATTTGCCAATGGCGATGACGTCGCCATCCCGCAATACATGGTTGCGCACAGTCTCGCCATTGACGCGCGTGCCATTGGTGCTGCCCAGGTCCTCAATGCGCAGCGCCTGCTCGTCCATAACCAGCACGGCGTGCTCGCCACTGATCGCCAGGTTGTCGAGCACGATGTCGTTATAAGGTCTGCGGCCCACGGTGGTGCGCGCCTTGGACAGGACGATCTCTTTGACAACGTCGCCGTCAATCGACACGATCAGCCGAGGCATCCCCATCTTCCACCCTGTTTAAACATAAGCACAGCTTACTATCTTCCAAGCAATCTGGACAGAAAATTGCGCCGTGCGCCCCGATCGGAAGCCTGGACCAGCACCACCGCGATGTTGTCCCGACCTCCCTGCTCGTTGGCCAGGGCAATCAGCGCCCGGGCTGTTTGCTCCAGCGGCAGGGACTGGCACAGCACCTTCTGGATCATGTCGTCCCGCACCATGTCGGACAAACCATCGGAGCACATCAGGTAAAGGTCCCCGGGCTCGACCGGAAAATCATGCAGTTCCAGCTTGGCCTCCGGCGCGACACCCAAAGCCCGGGTGACCAGATGCCTGTCGGCAGAGCCAAACGCCTGCGCTGGCGTGATCAAACCAGCGTCAATGCGCTCCTGCAGCACCGAGTGGTCCCGCGTGATCAGGTCGAGATGCCCGCCGCGCAGCCGGTAACAGCGGGAATCCCCCAGATGGCCGAGCACCAGGTGTTCACCATGAAACACACCGACGACCAAGGTCGTGCCCATGCCGGCATGGGCCGCATGGGTGAGGGATGACTTCAGGATCAGGCCGTTGGCGCGCACCACGCAGTCGAAGATGGCCTGACGGAGCCGCGCAATGCTGGCCGATTTGCCGGCTTCTGTCAGCCACTGCGCCAACTCGGGTTGGATAACGCTGATCGCCAAGCCACTGGCGACCTCCCCCGCCTTGTAGCCCCCCATGCCATCCGCCAACAGCGCCAGGCCGGCTGAAGGGTCCACCGCGACAGCATCTTCATTGTTGTCCCGCACCCGACCAAGGTCGGTGTCAGCACAAAAGGTGTACTCCACGCCGGACAGCGATGAGCGCTTCAGTGACCCGCAATGGCAGACTGTCCCTGTCGCTGTTTCAGCCAGCGCCCCAGCCCGACGACCAGCGCAGCGCCGGCCGCAGCCGCAGCGTAATGCAGCCAGGCATGGCCGGCCATCACGCCCTTGAGCGCCACATCGCTGGCGATGGTTTCTCCGCCCACCCAACCGATCAGGCCGGCACCCAACAGCACGATGACGGGAAAGCGCTCCATCAGGCGGATCATCAAGGTGCTGCCAAAAATCACCAGCGGGATGCTGATGGCCAAACCCAAAATCAGCAATGTCATGTTGCCCTTGGCCGCAGCCGCCACGGCAATGACGTTGTCCAGGCTCATCACCAGATCGGCGATCAGGATGGTGCGCACCGCTGCCATCAAACTGCCGTGCGCCTTGGCCTCACCGTCTTCTGCTGCGTCGTCACTCAGCAACTGCACACCGATCCAGAGCAACAAGGCGCCTCCCACGATCTGCAGAAAGGACAGCGACAGCAGTTGCGCCGCGACCACGGTGAGGGCGATGCGCAGCGCCACAGCGGCGCCGGAACCCCAGAACACCGCCTTTTTCTGCTGTTCGGCGGGGAGCGATCGAGCGGCAAGTGCGATCACCACCGCGTTATCACCCGAGAGAATGATGTTGATCCAGACAATTTTGAGCAGGCCGATCCAGAAATCGACACTGTGAAGCATTTCCATGCTGATTCTCCATAGGGGCCATGCAAAAGGCGCTCTGGACACCGTGCCTGGAGCGCCACGTGCCGACGGGTGCCGAAGTGTAGCGGCCCGCCGGCCCACCCCCGGCGCTTTGGCTTAGAGCAGGCCCTTGAGCAGTTTGGCCATTTCAGAGGGGTTTCGCGTGATCGTGAAGCCGCACTCCTCCATGATTGCCAACTTGGCATCCGCCGTGTCGGCGCCGCCTGAGATCAGGGCGCCGGCATGGCCCATGCGTTTGCCCGCCGGTGCCGTCACGCCGGCGATAAAACCCACGATGGGCTTTTTCATGTTGGCCTTGCACCAGCGAGCGGCCTCGGCCTCATCGGGCCCACCGATTTCGCCGATCATGATGACTGCGTCGGTCTCGGGGTCGTCGTTGAACATGCGCATGATGTCGATGTGCTTGAGGCCGTTGATGGGGTCGCCGCCAATGCCGACCGCGCTCGACTGGCCCAGGCCGATTTCGGTCAGCTGCGCCACCGCTTCGTAGGTCAACGTGCCGGAGCGGCTGACCACGCCAATGCGGCCTTTGCGGTGGATGTGGCCTGGCATGATGCCAATCTTGATTTCGTCCGGCGTGATCAGCCCCGGGCAGTTGGGCCCCAGCAACAGGGTTTCCTTGCCGCCGGCTGCCACCTTGGCCTTCATGCGGTTGCGGACCTCCAGCATGTCGCGCACCGGAATGCCCTCGGTGATGCAGATCGCCAGGTCCAGATCAGCCTCGACCGCCTCCCAGATCGCGGCAGCAGCGCCAGCCGGCGGGACATAGATCACCGACACCGTGGCGCCAGTCTGCGAAGCCGCTTCCTTGACCGAGGCGTAAATCGGGATATCAAAAATCTTTTCGCCGGCTTTTTTCGGGTTCACGCCCGCCACGAAGCAGGCCTTCCCGTTGGCGTACTCCTGGCACTTTTCGGTGTGGAACTGGCCGGTCTTTCCCGTGATGCCCTGGGTGATGACGCGGGTGTCTTTGTTGATGAGGATGGACATGGTTGTCTCCGGATGATCAAACTTCAGGATTTCAGGGCGGCGACCACTTTTTGGGCCGCGTCGGCCATGGTGTCGGCGCTGATGATGGGCAGACCGCTTTCGGCCAGCATTTTTTTGCCCAGCTCTTCGTTGGTGCCCTTCATGCGAACGACCAAGGGCACGCTCAGATTGGTGGCCTTGCAAGCGGTGATTACGCCGGTGGCGATGGTGTCACATTTCATGATGCCGCCGAAGATATTGACCAGAATCGCCTTGACTTTGTCGTTGCGCAACATGATCTTGAACGCTTCGGTGACTTTTTCTGGCGTGGCACCGCCACCGACGTCGAGAAAGTTGGCGGGTTCCGCACCGAACAGCTTGATGGTGTCCATGGTGGACATGGCCAGGCCGGCGCCGTTGACCAGGCAGCCGATGTTGCCGTCCAGGCTGATGTAGGCCAGGTCAAACTTGCTCGCCTCGACCTCGGCCGGGTCTTCTTCATCCAGGTCGCGGTAGGCCACGATCTCCGGGTGCCGGAACAGCGCGTTGGCGTCAAAGTTGAACTTGGCGTCCAAGGCCTTGATGTTGCCATTGCCCTCGAGGATCAGCGGGTTGATTTCCACGAGAGAGGCGTCGGTGTCCATGTACACCTTGTAGAGCTTTTGCAGCACATCGACCGCCTGCGCGGTTGACGCTGCCGGCACACCCATGCCGTCGGCCAGGGTCTTGGCCTGCGCATCGGTCAGACCGGTGGCCGGGTCCACAATGGCCTTGATGATTTTCTCGGGCGTGGCATGGGCCACCTCTTCGATGTCCATACCACCCTCGGAGGAGGCCATGAACGCCACGCGCTGGGTAGCGCGGTCAGTGACGGCCGACACGTAGTACTCTTTCTTGATGTCGGCGCCGTCTTCAATCAGCAGGCGTCTCACCTTCTGGCCCAGTGGGCCGGTCTGGTGCGTCACCAGTTGCATGCCCAGGATCTCGCTGGCGAGTTGACGGACCTCTTCGACCGAGCGCGCGAGCTTGACGCCACCACCCTTGCCACGGCCACCCGCATGGATTTGGGCCTTGACCACCCAGACCGGACCGCCGAGTTTCTGTGCGGCCTCGACCGCCTCTTGCACCGTGAACGCCGGAATGCCACGCGGCACCGGGACACCGAACTGGCGCAAGATGTCCTTGCCCTGGTATTCGTGAATCTTCATGAGGTCTCTCTCAGGAATAAATGGGTTTCTGATCCGGCCAAGCTATGTCAGTACCGAGGCCAGGCGAACGCTAAGCGAGCCTTCGAATGTATCATGCTGCAACGCACCAAACTTCAACCATTCTTACGAGGCATTCGGCAGGGGCCGGGTGTTGGCCATTGATGCACAAAATCTTCATTGACGGCGAAGCCGGCACCACAGGTCTGCAAATTCGCGAACGACTGGCGGGTATGGCAGGCGTCGAGTTGGTCAGCATTGACCCGGCACTGCGCAAAGACGCCGCAGCCAAGCGCCATCTGATGGCGCAGGTGGACCTGGTGGTGCTGTGCCTGCACGACCAAGCAGCTATTGAATCAGTAGCAATGATTGACGACGTCGCAAGGGCCAGCGGCCAATTGGGCCCCAAAATCATCGACGCCTCCACGGCACATCGTACAGCGCCAGGTTGGGTGTTTGGCTTTCCCGAGCTGGACTGCGCGCAAAGCGAGCTGGTAGCGCAGGCGCGGCGGGTGGCCAACCCGGGCTGTTATGCCACTGGCGCAATCGCTTTGATCCGGCCCCTGGTGGATGCGGGTCTGTTGCCGCCCGACTTTGCGCTGAGCTTGCCCGCAGTATCCGGCTACTCCGGGGGCGGCCGCAGCATGATCGAGGCTTATGAAAAAGGCGAAGCGCCTGCATTTGAGCTCTACGGGCTGGGCCTCAAGCACAAACACTTGACAGAAATCATGCGCTACACCGGTCTGACCCGTCGACCTATTTTCATGCCGGCGGTGGGTAACTTCAAGCAGGGCATGCTGGTGCAGTTGCCTCTGCACCTGGACCTGTTGCCCGGCCAACCCAGCGCACAAGACCTGCACGACGCCCTGGCTCACCACTACGCCCGCAGCGAGTGGGTGAGCGTGGAGGTGCCAACCGCCGACCAGAAGCTTGACCCGCTGGCGCTGGTGGACACCAACCGCATGGAGTTACGGGTGTTTGCCAACACCGGGGCTGACGATGGCTTCCGGCATGCCGTGCTGGTAGCCCGCCTCGACAATCTGGGCAAGGGTGCCAGCGGCGCGGCCGTGCAAAACCTGCGCCTGATGCTGGGCCTGTGAGGCTGCTCTGAGCGTGTCGGTTCAGGCCTCGTCGTCCATGGCGTGGGCCCCGGACACCACGCGCTGGACGGTCTGTGTCGCAAAACCGCGGGCTGTCAGAAAACGCGCCTGACGCGCTGCCGCCTGAAGGTCGGACGCTGGTGTGCCAAATTTTTTGCGCCAAACCGCCAGCGCCCGTTCAAGCTCGCTGTCCTGCAGCCCGGCGAGCGCAGCGCCAACTGCCGCCGGATCGAGCCCTTTGGCCTGCAGCTCCTGGCGCAACCGTGCACCCCCAAGTTTGTCCGCCCGTCGGTGCAGCACAGAGGCGATCACCCTTTGCTCGCTGATGAAGCCTTTGGCCTCCAGCTCACTGAGCGCCTGCGCCAGGCTGCCCGGCACTTCCTCGTAACGGGTCAGCTTGCGCTCGAGTTCGGCGCGTGAATGTTCCCGGCCACTCAGCAGGCGCAGTGCCCGACCTTTGAGAGACAACTGGTTCGGTGCCATCGCCTCAAGCTTGCCGACGTGGCAGGCACATATTTGCTATGGAGAAAATAGCGAACTATCTATGCCTGACGTGGGTTAGACCGCTTTTTTGGCTGCCGCTTTGGCCTTGCCCTCGGGCTCTGGCGATCCCGGCAACAGCGGGATGCCCAGCGATTCGCGCACCTTGTTTTCTATCTCGTGCGACAGGGCCGGGTTTTCGCGCAGAAACTCGCGGGCGTTGTCTCGACCTTGGCCGATTTTTTCACCGTTGTAGGCGTACCAGGCCCCCGACTTGTCCAGAATGCCGGCATTGACACCCATGTCGATGATTTCGCCGTGACGGCTGATGCCTTCGCCGAACAGGATGTCGAATTCAGCGGTCTTGAACGGCGGCGCCACCTTGTTCTTGACCACTTTGACCTTGGTCTCGTTGCCAATGGCGTCATCGCCTTTTTTGATGGTGCCGGTGCGGCGGATGTCGAGCCGGACCGAGGCGTAGAACTTGAGTGCATTGCCGCCGGTGGTGGTTTCTGGTGAGCCGAACATCACGCCGATCTTCATGCGGATCTGGTTGATGAAGATCACCATGCAGTTGGTTTTTTTGATGTGCGCCGTCAATTTGCGCAGCGCCTGGCTCATCAGCCGTGCCTGCAAACCGGGCAGGCTGTCGCCCATCTCGCCTTCGAGTTCGGCCTTAGGCGTCAGTGCCGCCACCGAGTCCACCACGATCAGGTCAACCGCGCCCGAGCGCACCAGGCTGTCGACAATTTCGAGCGCCTGCTCGCCGGTGTCCGGCTGGCTGATCAGCAGGTCTTGCAGGTTGACACCGAGTTTTTGGGCGTACTGAATGTCGAGGGCATGCTCGGCATCCACAAAGGCGCACTGCCCGCCCTGCTTCTGCATTTCGGCAATGACCTGCAGCGTCAGCGTGGTCTTGCCTGATGATTCCGGGCCGTAAATTTCCACCACCCGGCCACGTGGCAGGCCGCCGACGCCCAGCGCAATGTCGAGCCCGAGCGAGCCGGTGGAGACCACCTGGATGTCCTCGATCACTTCGCCCTCACCCAGGCGCATGATGGTGCCCTTGCCGAACTGTTTCTCGATCTGGGCCAGCGCCACTTGCAGGGCTTTGGCTTTTTCGCTGTTGGCGGGGCTGGGGGTTCTGACGGGTGCGTCCATGTAAATCTCTCCTTGAATATCGGTGTGTGGATGGGGCAGCATCGTCTGGGGTTAACGACAGGCTGGATGCTTGAACAGTAGTTTATGCCCAATGTTTGAGCCAATCAACACAAATTTTAGTCAATTTAGCTTACTATTTACCGATGTCGCCGATGTTGCCAGTGCCCAATACGCCACCTGACGAGCGCTGGCGCCAGGCTCACCTGGGTCATTGGCTGGGTTTGGCCCTGCGTCGCTTTGACGCTCGGGTGCTGCAGCTGATGGCTGGCAACGACCAAATGCCCCTGGCGCTGGCAAATCTGGCCGCACGGGGTAACCTGAGCGCCTCCCACGTCCATGTGACCCGGCACCTGGCCATTGGCGGGTCGCGGCTGACCGACTTGGCGCAACAGGCTGGCATGAGCAAGCAGGCGATGGGCAAACTGGTGGACCAATGCGAGGCCTGGGGCCTGGTCACCCGCGAAGCTGACGGGCGCGATGCGCGGGCTCGGCGTATCCGGTTTACGTCGGCCGGTGAGGCTTGGTTGCTGGCCATGCAACAGGCCGTGGCGCAGGCAGAAGCCGAGTTGCAGACGGCCGTTGGCGCCGATGTGGCCGCCGTGATCGCCATCGGGCTTGAAGCCTACGCCGCCTGAGCGCAGCGGCCGGTCTGGCGAAAAGACGTGGTGACAGGGCGACGCGCCGGCCTAGAATGGGCTGAGGCCTTTGAAGCCAGCTTCGACCAAGCAAAAAAAGAGGAGATCAGCATGAGAATCTTGATCGCAGAAGACGACCAAGTCCTCGCCGATGGCCTGTTGCGCAGCTTGCGCAGCTCGGGCGCGGCGGTGGACCACGTGGCCAGCGGCAGCGAGGCCGACGCAGCGCTGATGACCAACACCGAGTTCGACCTGCTGATCCTTGACCTGGGGATGCCCAAGATGCACGGCCTGGAGGTGCTGAAAAAGCTGCGCGCCCGCGGGTCCTCGCTGCCAGTCCTGATCCTGACGGCCGCCGACAGCGTGGAGGAGCGCGTTCGCGGCCTCGATTTCGGCGCCGACGACTACATGGCCAAGCCCTTCAGTCTGCAGGAGCTCGAAGCCCGCGTACGGGCCCTGAGCCGGCGGGGCATGGGCACCGCCAGCAGCACCATCAAGCACGGGCCCTTGGTGTATGACCAGTCCGGCCGGGTGGCGACCATCGATGGCGTCATGGTGGAGCTGTCAGCCCGTGAACTCGGCTTGTTGGAGGTGCTGCTGCAGCGCGCCGGCCGCCTGGTCAGCAAGGACCAGCTGGTTGAGCGTTTGTGTGAATGGGGCGAGGAAGTCAGCAACAATGCGATCGAGGTCTATATTCACCGCCTGCGCAAAAAAATCGAGAAAGGCCCGGTCCGGATCGCGACAGTGCGTGGCCTGGGCTATTGCCTGGAGAAGATTCCTGGCTAGTCCGGCTTCCCAGTGCTGCCGTCAGTCCAGCGCAGCTTACCGGGCGGTGAGCGCATGAGCATCTTCCTGCGCGAGCAGCGTTCCCTGTTTGGCGAGATCCTAGACTGGATGCTGACGCCGCTCCTGCTGCTGTGGCCTATCAGTTTGGCCCTGACTTGGCTGGTGGCGCAAAGCATTGCCGGCAAGCCCTTCGACCGGGCTCTGGAGTACAACGCCGTGGCCTTGGCCCAGCTGGTCAGCATCAGCGGCAACAAGGTCCAGTTCAACCTGCCGCTGCCAGCCCGCGAGCTGCTGCGCGCCGACGACTCAGACACGGTGTACTACCAGGTGCTGGGCACAAACGGCGAGTACCTGAGCGGCGAGCGTGCCCTGCCGCTGCCGCCAGAAGACGAAAAAATGGTGGTGGGCGAGGTCCGCATCCGGGATGATGAAATCCGTGGGGTGGACATCAAGGTGGCCTACACCTGGGTCAAGGTGGCCCTGCCCGGCGGCCGGCCGGCGCTGGTCCAGGTCGCCGAAACGCTGGAAAAAAGGTCGGTCCTTGCCACTGAAATTGTCAAGGGCGTGATGCTGCCTCAATTCGTCATCTTGCCGATCGCGGTGCTGTTGGTCTGGCTGGCCCTGGTGCAGGCCATCAAGCCGCTGAACCGGCTTGAACACCGCATCCGGGCGCGCAAGCCCGATGACCTGAGCCCGATTGACGCCCAGGTCGTTCCACTGGAGGTGGCGCCGCTGGTGTCCTCTGTCAACGACCTGCTGCTCCGGCTGAAGGACTCCATCGCCACGCAAAAGCGGTTTCTCGCCGATGCTGCCCACCAACTCAAAACCCCATTGGCCGGCCTGCGCATGCAGGCCGACCTTGCGCAACGCGAAGGTGCCGATGCCCAAGAACTCAAGCAATCCCTGCGCCAAATCGGCCTGGCCAGCGTTCGCGCCACGCACACGGTCAACCAGTTGCTGGCCCTGGCGCGGGCTGAAAGCAGCGGCTCAGCAATGCCGCGCCAGAGGTGTGACCTGGCTGAGCTGACCATGTCGGTCGTCAGGGACAGCGTGCCGCGCGCCATCGAAAAGCACATCGACCTCGGCTACGAAGGGGCCGAGCCGGGTTCGCCGGGCGGCCAGCTCTTCGGCAACCCCACGCTGCTGAAGGAACTGGTCCGCAATTTGGTCGACAACGCCATCAACTACACCCCCTCCAGCGCGGCCAAGCCCGGCGTGATCACGGCCCGGCTCCTTCTCGATCCGGACGGCAAGTCCGCGCTGCTGCAGGTGGAGGACTCGGGACCGGGCGTGCCACTGGCCGAACGGGAGCTGATCTTCCAGCCCTTTTACCGGGCCTTGGGGACAGAGGCCGATGGCTCGGGACTGGGTTTGCCCATCGTGTTGGAGATCGCGCACCAGCACCATGCCACCGTGGCGCTGGAGGAGACGCGGCCGGGTCAACCCTCGCCCGGCGCACGTTTTTGCGTGCGCTTCGCGGTTCTCGACGGCGCGTGAGTCTCAGCGGCAGTCGACCCAGCCTTTGCCAGCCAGAACAGGTTTCAGCGCATCGAGCTTGCTGCGTGACAAGCGCTCACCCAGACGCACCCGCATCACCATGCCGCGCTGCTCTGGATGCTCCTGGACCACGAGCGCCTTGCGCAGGCCACGCTTTTTCAAGGTTTCCAGTTCCGCCACTGCAGCTGCCTGGTTGTCGAAGCGGCCCAGCGACAGGCCCAATTCAAGCTCTGGGTTGGTCAAGGGCTCAACCTTGAATTTGAGCGCCAGCAATTCGGCACGCTTTTTGTCGATCGTCAGCGGACTGCTGTACTGCCCGATGTACACAATCCAGCTGGCCGGCTCGACCGCTGGGCTCAGCGTCCAGCTGCCATCAGGCAATGCCGTCCCTGCCGCGCGCCCAATGGCCATGCTTTGCGCCTCATCGAACAGGCCAGCCTGCAAGCACTGGCCGCCCGCCTCCGCGATGGGTGCTGGCTCAGGTGGGGCGAGCGCCGCCTCCGCCGCGCCCTTTTGCAACTTCAGGGCCTCTGGCCTGATCTGGCGCAGCAGGCGTTGCGGCTCATTTTGCAGCTCCGGCCCCAAGCCGGCCGGCCGCAACATGCCCTCGCTCCAGACAAAGTAAACGAGGTTGCCCAGCAGCAGCAGCAGCACCGCCACACGCAGTCGTCGCATGCCTCTGACGGTCACACGACAACTCCCGACGTTCCTGCCGGACCGCGAAGGCTGATCTCCGCGCTGCTGACCGCCTGCAAGCCCTGGGCGGTTCGCACCATCAGGGCCCCGGACCCGTTCACGCCCTGCGCCTCGCCGACTGTGCCGTCATTGAGCGCGACCACGGTGCCACGCAAGGCGTCACGTTGTTCAAACCGGGCGTGGAATGGCGCAAAGCCCAGCGACTCAAACTCAGTGATGGCCCCGAGCAAAGGCTTAGCCAGACGCAACAGGGCGCCGGGTGCATCGATGCCGGGCAGCAGTTCGCCCAGCCATGCTGGCGCCTTGGCCAGTCCCGACCCGTCACGCCAGCCCAGGTTGATGCCGACACCGATGATCGCCTGACGCCGGCCCTCAACACCCGCAGTTTCGATCAGAACACCCCCCAGCTTGCGCCCGTCCAGCCAAAGGTCATTGGGCCACTTCAGGCGTAGCTCAGGGTGCAAGCTTTCAGCCAAACTGACGCCCACGGCCAGCGACAGACCAGCCCAATCGTGCGGGGTCAGCGGCAAACTCAGGGAAAAGGTCAATGAGGTCGCCTCAGCGTCGACCCCCGCCGCACTGAGCCACTGCCGACCCAGACGGCCGCGCCCGGCGGTCTGTTGCCGCGCGACCAACAGGGTGGCTTGCGTCTGCCCGTCACGCGTACGCCGCATCAGTTCGGCGTTGGTGGAGTCGATGCTGTCAACTACTTCCAGCCGCAGCCCCGGCCAAGCCCGCACCAGTGCTTGCGCCACCGGGTCGTAAGCCAGCGGCACGCCCGGTCCTTCAGCGCCTGCGCCGCTTGGGCGCGAGCATGGTCCCGCGGCAACTGGCCGCGCCGCACCAGCAGGCGTACTCGGCTTTCAGCTTCGGGGTGTAGCGTTCTTCAACCATCAAGCCGTAGTCAAAGCTGAGTTCTTCACCGGCCATGATGTTGCGCAAGGCACGGATAAATACCCGGCCTTCGTTCTCGTCAGCCTGGCAGTTGGGCTCGCAAGCGTGGTTAATCCAGCGAGAGGCGTTGCCGCCATGCAGTCCGTCAATGACACGCTGCTCATCAATGTGAAAGTAGAAGGTGTGATTGGGATTTTGCGGGTCGTGCGGGTGGCGCGCCTGTGCTTCGGGCCAGCTGATCACCTCGCCCACGTACTCTATGATGGTTTCGCCTTCTGCCAGTGCTTGCAGCGCGAAGACGCCCTTGCCATGCACGCCGGAGCGACGGATCTGAATTCGGCGAGGGTCGGCGCGGCTGGCTGAAGTGGACACGGTAAAAATTTGGTATGGTGAACCCGGATGGGCGCGTGGGTGCGCGCTCACACGTGCGTGTGCGTGCGCCTGCGCGCCCGCGAGAAGCTGGATTGTAGTCAGATGAAAACCTTAGTCATTGCCGAAAAACCTTCTGTGGCCCAAGACATCGTGCGTGCCCTCACGCCCTCGGCGGGCAAGTTCGAGAAGCACGATGAGTACTTCGAGAACGAACGCTATGTGGTCTCCAGTGCGGTCGGCCACCTGGTCGAAATCCAGGCGCCGGAAGCCTTCGATGTGAAGCGCGGCAAGTGGAGCTTTGCCCAGCTGCCTGTGATTCCGCCACACTTCGACCTGAAGCCGGTGGACAAGACGAAGACCCGCCTGAATGCGGTGGTGCGCCTGGCCAAACGCAAAGACATCGACCAGCTCATCAACGCCTGCGACGCGGGGCGCGAGGGGGAACTGATTTTCCGGCTGATTGAACAGTACGCCGGCGGCACCAAACCATTGGGCAAGCCGGTCAGCCGGCTGTGGCTGCAGAGCATGACGCCGCAGGCCATCCGAGATGGTTTTGGCGCCCTGCGCACCAACGCACAAATGCAGCCGCTGGCCGATGCCGCGCGCTGCCGCAGCGAGGCCGACTGGCTGGTCGGTATCAATGGCACGCGTGCCATGACGGCCTTCAACTCGCGCGACGGCGGCTTTTTCCTGACCACGGTCGGGCGGGTGCAAACGCCCACGCTGTCGGTGGTGGTGGAGCGCGAGGAGCAAATCCGAAGGTTCATCAGCCGCGACTTCTGGGAAATCCACGCCAGCTTCGCCGCGCAGGCCGGCGAGTACGCCGCCAAGTGGTTCGATCCCAAGCACAAAAAGGACCCTGAGGACGCCGAAAAGAAAGCCGACCGGGTCTGGAGCCAGCGCGAGGCGCAAGCCATTGCCGAGGCGGTGCGCGGCCAGAACGCCAGCGTGACCGAAGAAAGCAAGCCCACCACCCAGGCGGCACCGCCGCTGTTCGACCTGACCAGCCTGCAGCGTGAGGCCAATGGCAAGTTCGGCTATTCGGCCAAGACCACGCTGTCGATTGCGCAAAGCCTGTACGAACGCCACAAGGCGCTGACCTACCCACGGACCGACTCGCGTGCGCTGCCGGAAGACTATGTGCCGGTGGTGAAGCAGACCTTTGAGATGCTGGCTGACTCCGGCATGCGGCACCTGGCGCCCCATGCGCTGACCGCCCTGAATGGCAACTACATCAAGCCGACCAAACGGGTGTTTGACAACGCCAAGGTCAGCGACCACTTTGCCATCATCCCGACGCTGCAGGCGCCCACAGGCCTGAGTGAGGCTGAGCAAAAAATCTATGACTTGGTGGTGCGCCGCTTCATGGCAGTGTTTTTTCCGAGTGCCGAGTACCAGGTCACCACCCGCATCAGCAACGCCGCCGGCCACAGCTTCAAGACCGAGGGCAAGGTGCTGGTCAAACCCGGCTGGCTGGCGATTTACGGCAAGGAAGCGGCGCTGGAGGTGGCTGACGCCAAGGACGGCGATAAGGGCCAGAACCTGGTGCCGGTGCAGCCCGGGGAAAAAGTGCGGACGGCCACCGTCGACCCCAAGGGTTTGAAAACCCGGCCGCCCGCACGCTACTCCGAGGCCACCCTGCTCGGCGCCATGGAAGGCGCTGGTAAAACCGTGGAAGACGACGAACTGCGCGAGGCCATGCAGGAAAAAGGCCTGGGTACGCCGGCCACACGCTCAGCCATCATCGAGGGCCTGATCGCGGAAAAATACATGTTGCGCGAAGGCCGCGAGCTGATTCCGACCGCCAAAGCGTTCCAGCTGATGACGCTTTTGCGCGGCCTGGGCGTGGAGGAGCTGTCCAAGGCCGAGCTGACCGGCGAGTGGGAGTACAAGCTGGCGCAGATGGAGCTCGGCCAACTCAGTCGCAGCAGCTTCATGGCCGAGATTGCGGCCATGACCGAGCGCATGGTGAAAAAAGCCAAGGAGTACGACCGCGACACCATCCCCGGTGACTACGCCACGCTGCAGGCTCGCTGCCCCAACTGCGGCGGCGTGGTCAAGGAAAACTACCGCCGCTACACCTGCACCGGCAAAACCGGCGCAGAGGAAGGCTGTGGCTTCTCCTTTGGCAAATCACCTGCCGGGCGCACTTTCGAGCTGCCCGAGGTGGAGCAGTTCTTGCGCGAACGCAAAATCGGCCCGCTGGACGGTTTCCGCTCCAAGGCCGGCTGGCCCTTCACTGCCGAGATGGTGGTCAAGTTCGACGAAGAGACCAAGAACTACAAGCTGGAGTTCGATTTTGGCGACGACAAAAAGGGTGAAGAAACTGGCGAACTGATTGACTTTTCAGCCCAAGAGAGCCTGGGCGCCTGCCCCAAGTGCGGCAGCGCCGTGCTCGAACACGGCAAAAGCTACGTCTGCGAAAAATCGGTGCCCACCCTGACGCAGGCCAGCCCGAGCTGCGATTTCAAAAGTGGCCAGATCATCCTGCAGCAGCCGATTGTTCGCGAGCAAATGAGCAAGCTGCTGGCCACCGGCAAGACCGACCTGCTGGACAAGTTTGTCAGCATGCGCACCCGCCGCGCCTTCAAGGCCATGCTGGCCTGGGACGCCGAGGCGGGCAAGGTGAACTTCGAGTTTGCACCATCCAAGTTCCCGCCACGGCCCACTGCTGCTTCCAAAAAAATAGCATTGAAGTCAATAACGACGGGGCCTAAAGCCGAAAAACCACTCAAGACCAAAGCGCCTGCTGCGGTCAAAAAGGCTACCAAGCCAGCCGGTAAAGCCGCCAAAACAACAGCCAAAACGGTTATCAAAGCGCCGCGCAAAGCCGCCACGCCCAAGGCTGCCGCTGCCGGCCTGACCCCCAGCGCGGCGCTGGCTGCCGTGATCGGCAGCGAAGCGGTGGGTCGGCCTCAGGTGATCAAGAAACTGTGGGATTACATCAAAGCCAACCAGCTGCAGGACAGCGCCAACAAGCGCGCCATCAACGCCGATGCCAAGTTGCTGGCGGTGTTCGGCAAGCCGCAGGTGACCATGTTTGAACTGGCCGGCATTGTGGGCAAACACCTGGGCTGACGGGGCTCCGCAGCGGTGCTGTAGCCGGTCGTATTCGACACCTTGGCGTCACATTTCTGTGACATACTGGTGTTTCACTGTCACATTAGGCTAATCAAAAAGCCAATCAGGCAGTGACCAAGCGATCCGCAAACACCACCGTCTCGTCCGTCCCGATTGACGTCACTCACAAAGGAAACGATTCAATGTTCAAAGCAACCACCCGAAAGCTGATGCTGGGCGCCGCGGCCCTGATGGTGTCGGCCCTCGTCGCAGCTCCTGCCTTCGCGCAGAAGACCAGAATTACGGTTTACAGCGCGCTCGAAACCGATCAGGTCGGCCCCTACAAGCAGGCCTTTGAAGCCGATAACCCGGACGTGGAAATCGCTTGGGTGCGCGACTCGACCGGCATCATCACAGCCCGTTTGCTGGCTGAAAAAGACAACCCACGCGCCGATGTGATTTGGGGCCTGGGCGCCTCCAGCGTGTCACTGTTCGACTCCATGGGCATGCTTGAGTCCTACACGCCGAAGGGCGCCGACCAAGTCAAACCTGACTTCAAAAGCGGCAAGAGCCCGATGACCTGGACCGGCATGGACGCCTGGCTGGCCGTGATTTGTTACAACACCATCGAGGGCGGCAAAAAGAACATGCCCAAGCCCGCCGCCTGGATGGACCTGACCAACCCGGTCTACAAGGACAGCATCGTGATGCCAAACCCAGCCTCGTCCGGCACCGGCTACCAAGCCGTCTATGCCTGGATTCAGCTGATGGGCGAGAAAGCCGCCTGGGATTTCATGGACAAGCTGCACCAGAACATCGCGGTCTACACCCACTCCGGGTCGGCCCCTTGCACGCAAGCGGCCAAGGGCGAGCGCGTCATTGGTGTTGGGTTTGACATGCGCGGTGCCAAAGAGAAGACCGGTGGCGCCCCGATTGACGTGATCCTGGCCAAGGAAGGCTCACCGTGGGACATGGAAGCCACCGCCATCGTGAAGGGCACCAAAAACCTGGCCGCTGCGCACAAGTTGGCCGACTGGGCGGTGACCAAGAAGGCCTATGAGCTGTATGGCAAGAGCTACGCCATCGTCGGCTATCCCGGCCTGAACCCCGCGCCGCCCAATTACCCACCCAGTGCCGACGCCGCCATGGCGAAGATCGATCTGGCCAAGATGGGCGCGGACCGTGCGCGCATTCTGGCTGAATGGACCAAGCGTTACGACGGCAAGTCAGCACCGAAGTAATGGCGCTTGCGCCCTACCTGCGCATTGAACGGCTCAGAAAACAGTTTGGTGATTTTGCAGCCCTGAAAGACGTCTCGCTGGACGTCTATCCCGGTGAATTCGTCTGCTTTCTGGGGCCTTCAGGCTGCGGCAAGACCACCTTGCTGCGGGCCATTGCTGGTCTTGACAGCCAGACCTCGGGCCGCATTGTCCAGGGCGGTCGGGACATTTCCAGCCTGCCGGCCTCGCAGCGTGACTTTGGCATTGTGTTCCAGTCTTACGCGCTGTTTCCCAACCTGTCTGTGGCGGCCAATGTGGGCTATGGGCTGGCCAGCCGCAAGCAGCCCAAGGCCGAGACCCGCACGCGCGTGGCTGAATTGCTGCGCCTCGTCGGGCTGCCCGACGCCGGTCTCAAGTACCCGGCCCAGTTGTCGGGAGGACAACAGCAAAGGGTGGCGCTGGCGCGTGCCTTGGCGCTGTCACCCGGGCTGCTGCTGCTCGACGAACCGCTCAGCGCGCTGGATGCCCGGGTACGAGCCTATTTGCGTTTGGAAATCCGCCGGCTGCACCAGCGCCTTGGCGTGACCACCATCATGGTGACCCATGACCAGGAAGAAGCGCTGACCATGGCCGACCGTATTGTGGTTATGAACGAGGGCGTGATCGAGCAGATCGGTACGCCGCTCGAGGTGTACCGTCGTCCCGCCAGCGCCTTTGTGGCCGACTTCGTTGGCACCACCAACTTCCTGCCCGCTTTGGTACTGGGCGCTGGCAGCGCGCGTTTTGGCAGGCTGGACCTGGCCTGTGAGCTCGACCTGAACCCCGGCCTCGGCCAGTCGGTGACCTTGGCCATCCGGCCCGAGGACGTGGTGGTCCGCAACGTCTTGCCCGACGCGCCTAACAGCGCCGAGGTGCGTGTGTCTGGTATCGAGTTTCTAGGCTCGTTTTGCCGAGTTGGTCTGACCTTGGACGATGACACGCCGGCGCTGGTCGCTGACTTCTCCATCAACGTGGTGAGAGACCTGGCCATCAGCGAGGGTCAGACGCTGCGCATCAGCTTGCCGCCAGACCGCATCCGGGTGTTCCCCGGGGGGCCGCAACTGCCGTGACACCGGCCAGCGTGAGCGTTGCGGCCGGCGGGCCGCCGAACCGGCGCCGTCTGGACCGGGACGACCTGCTGATGCGCGCCGGCATCTGTCTGTTGATCGGCTGGCTGCTGCTGACCCTGATCCTGCCCCTGTGGTGGCTGCTGTCGAAGAGCTTCCAGAACCAGAATGGCGAGTTCATCGGACTGGCCAATTACCTGCGTTATTTCTCCACGCCGACCCTGTTCGCCTCGGTCTGGAACAGCCTGTTCATCGCCGTCCTCACCACCGCGATCGTGCTGCCGCTGGCCTTTGTCTATGCCTACGCCCTGCAGCGCAGCTGCATGCGCTTCAAGGGTCTTTTTCAATCGCTGGCGCTGATCCCGATTCTGGCGCCATCACTGTTGCCGGCCATCTCACTGATCTATCTGTTTGGCAACCAGGGCTTCCTGAAAGGCTGGATGTTTGGCGTGTCGGTTTACGGGCCATTTGGCATCGTGCTGTCCCAGGTGTTCTACTGCTTTCCACATGCCCTGATGATTTTGCTGGCTGCACTCTCCATGGCAGATTCCCGGCTGTACGAGGCGGCCGACGCCCTGGGCGCCTCCAAGACCCGGGTGTTCCTGACGGTCACCCTGCCTGGCGCCAAGTACGGCCTGATCAGTGCAGGCTTCGTGATTTTTACACTGGTCATTACCGATTTCGGCATTGCCAAGGTGATTGGCGGTCGCTTCAACGTGCTGGCCACCGACATCTTCAAACAGGTGATCGGCCAGCAGAATTTCGAGATGGGCGCCGTGGTGGGCTTTGTGCTGCTGATACCGGCAGTGGTAGCGTTTGCTGCCGACCGCATCTTCCAGCAACGCCAGGTCGCGCTGCTGTCGGCACGCGCCGTGCCGCTGGTGCCCAAGCCGGCGCCGCAGCGCGACTGGGCACTCTTCGCCTTTTGCAGCGTGGTCGGCGGCATGATTGCCGTGGTGTTGGCCATGGCGGCCTGGGCCTCGCTGGTGACGCGCTGGCCTTACAACCTGACGCTGACACTGAACAACTACGCCTTTGGCGAGTTTGACTCTGACGGCTGGGCCGCGTATGGGCACTCGCTGCAATTGGCGGCCTGGACCGCCGTCATCGGCACGGTGATCGTGTTTGTCGGCGCTTACCTGCTGGAAAAAACCCGAGGCTTTGTCGCCGGCCGGGTGGTGGCCCAATTCATGGCCATGTTGCCCATGGCGGTACCGGGCCTGGTGCTGGGTCTGGCCTACATTTTCTTCTTCAATGCCAAAGGCAATCCCTTTGGTTTTTTGTACGGCACGATGGGCATCCTGGTCATTAACTCCTTGACCCACTTTTACACGGTCAGCCATCTGACGGCAACCACCGCACTCAAGCAGTTGGACCAGGAGTTCGAAGCCGTGTCTGCCTCCCTCAAGGTGTCGCTCTTGCGTACCATGACCCGCGTCACCTTGCCGGTCTGCCTGCCGGCGGTGCTTGACATCAGCATCTACCTCTTTGTCAATGCCATGACCACCGTGTCGGCTGTGATCTTCCTGTACTCGACCGACACCAAACTGGCCGCCATCGCCATCGTCAACATGGACGAGGCCGGCTTCACCGCTGCGGCTGCTGCCATGGCCATGACCATTGTGGCGACCTCGGCCAGCGTGAAAATTGCCCATGTGCTGCTGACACGTCGGTTGGAACGGACCACCCAGGGCTGGCGCCGGCGCTGAACCCTTGCGCGCTGTTGCGTAGGGCGAAACAGCGCCTGCCTGCTAATCGGCTCTGACGCTCTGATAATGGTCTAGCCTCGGCAGGGTTGGCAGCGCCGCTGCCTCAGACCGCAGGCAGAGGCTTGGAGTGGGACGAATGGCATGGGATGTGCTAATCCGGGGCGCAACGGTCTTTGACGGGACGGGATCAGCACCGCGTGAACTCGACCTGGGCGTGCAAGGAGACCGTATCGTCTTCATGGGCCCGGCGACAACGCAACGCGCGTTGATCGACCTGGATGCCCGCGGTCTGGTGGTTGCGCCAGGTTTCATCGACATCCACACCCATTCCGACATGAGCCTGCTGATCGACGGGCGGGGCCAAAGCAAGGTCAGTCAAGGCGTCACAACCGACATCACCGGCAATTGCGGCTTCTCGCCCTTCCCCATCAACCCAGCGCACCTGGCGCTTCATCTGGATTTGCTGGCCGGCATTGGCGATGACCCTGCAGCCCTGGACTGGATTGACCTCGACGGTTACCGTATCGCTGCCGAGCAGAAAGGCATCGCCCTCAACATCGCCCCACTTGTCGGCCATGGCGCCTTGCGGATAGCGGTGATGGGGGTCCGCCGCGATTCAGCCGATGCAAGCGAGCTGCAGGCCATGCGCATCCTGCTGGAACGCATGTTGGACCAGGGCGCCTTTGGCATGACCACCGGGCTGACCTATGTGCCTTCGCGCTATGCCGACACCGACGAGTTGACCGCCCTGTGTCAGGTGCTGGCCGGACGCGACCGCCTGTACGCCACCCACGCCCGTGACAAAGACCTGCTCGGTGACGACCACCGCTACGGACCGCTGCATGAGGCGTTGCACCTGGGGCGAGCCTCGGGCGTTCGGGTGCAGTACTCGCATGCCGCCATCAACACGCCGTCCGAATGGGGCAGCGCCGGCGCCTGGACCCAGCGCTTTGACGACGCGGTGGGTCAGGGCCTGGATGCGGGCTTTGATGTCTACCCTTACGACGCCTCTAGCTCTGCGCTCACCCAATACCTGCCGCCCTGGGTTCAGGAAGGTGGCGTCGCCGAGATGAGCGCTCGGCTGCAAGACGCTGATGTGATGGCACGCGCCGAAACCGACCTGCTCAAAGGCTGGTCGGCGCACCTGATCCCCTGGCTGTGGGACCGGGTGGTGCTGGCCCGCACCGACGGCCTGCTGGGCACGGTCGAGGGCCAAAACCTGCAGCAGGCCGCCAACGGGCTGGGCATGACGCCAGCGCGGCTGGTCTTGAGCCTGTGCCGGGACGGCGGCAACCGGGTGATGGTGGTGCTGTTTTACCGCACAGAGGCCGATATGCGCACCTTCCTGACCCACCCGCGCTCAGTCATGGGCTCTGATGGTTCGGCCCTGTGCTTTGACCAGGGCACGCGGCGCCCGCACCCTCGCAATTTTGGCGCCAGCGTGCGCGTGCTCGGCCGTTTTGTGCGTGAGCTGGGCGACCTGGACCTGGCCACCGCCATTGCCAAGATGAGCGGCCGTGTGGCCGAACGGCTGCGGCTGCGCGACCGTGGTACCCTGGCCCTGGGGCACGCGGCCGACATCGTGGTGTTCGACCCAGCCGAGGTGGCAGACCGCGCCACCTACCTGATGCCGACCCAACGCGCCGTGGGTGTGCGCCATGTGCTGGTCAATGGCAGCCTGGTGCTGCGCGATGGCGAACAAACCCCGGCACGACCGGGCCGGGTGCTCCGTGCAGCCTGAGCAGCAAGCCATCTCGCTGCCCGACTGGCTGAGCCTGCGCGGCGCCGTGGCGGCTGTCACGGGCGGCGGCACCCACCTGGGCCGCGCGATGGCGCTGGCCTTGACCCAACTGGGCGCCGAGGTGCACCTGATTGGCCGGCGTATTGAGCCATTGGAAGCGGCGGCGCAAGCGCTGCGGGCCACGGGCGCCAGCGCCCACACCCATGCCGCCGATGCGGCCGACGAAACCGCCATGCAGGCGGTCGTTGAGCGCATCTGGCAATCGCGGCAGCGCCTGGACGTGATGGTCTGCAATGCCGGCGGCGGCCAGGGTCGCGAGATGGCGCCCCACATCACCGTGGCCGACCTGGAGGCAACCCTGCGCGGCAATGTCACCACCACCCTGGTGTGCGCCCAGGCGGCAGCACGGTTGATGATCCCCAGCTGGATGGGCGCCATCATCACGGTCGGCTCCATCCATGCCAATCTGGGCAGCAACCCCGCACTCTATGGTGCGGGATTTGCGCGTTCGTCCCAGTCTTACCATGCGGCCAAGGGTGCCGTGCTCAACCTCACGCGGGCGCTGGCCTGCGAATGGGCGCAGCATGGCCTGACGGTCAACTGCATCAGCCCGGGGCAAATCCCCAAGCCAGGCATCGACCCCACCACCCGTGACAGCTTCCTGGCGCAAGTGCCCCTAGGGCGGCTTGGCCTGCCCGCCGACCTCAATGGCGCCGTGGCCCTGTTCGCCGGCCCGGCCGGCCGCTGGATCACCGGACAAAACCTGACAGTGGATGGTGGCTGGTCCGCCTGGTAGCGCCATCCACCGTCTCCAGAAATACAACTTCCTCGAAAGGCCTATTGCCATGACCCCCTGGTACGAAATCTCCAATGCGAGCAGCATTGCCTCGCCCACCGTGCTGCTTTACCCGCAGCGCATTCAACACAACCTGCAGCGCATGATCGAGTTGGCGGGCGACGTGAACCGGCTGCGCCCGCACGTCAAAACCCACAAGCTCGCACCCATCATTGCCATGAAACGGGCCGCCGGCATCCACAAGTTCAAGGTCTCGACCATCGCCGAGGCCGAGATGACGGCCCAGGCGGGGGGTGAGGACATCCTGTTGGCGCACCAGCCCAACGGGCCCGGCATCGCCCGCTTCATCACCCTGATGCAGCGCTTTGCGGCCACGCGCTGGGCTACCCTGGTCGACGACCCCGCCAACCTGCAGGCCATGAGTGCCGCGGCCGTGGCCGCCGGTGTGGTGCTGACGCTGTATGTTGACCTCAACGTTGGCATGAACCGCACCGGCATCATCCCGGGCGAGGCGGCGCTGGCGCTTTACCGGCAGCTTTGCAGCACACCCGCCGTCACGCCGGGCGGCCTGCACGCCTACGACGGCCATTTGCACAACCCGGACAACGTGGCGCTGGCGCGCAAGGTGGAGGACACCTTTGCCGTGGTCTGGGCGATGCGTGACCAGCTGCGTGCCGAGGGCTTGCCGGTACCCAAACTGATCGCCAGCGGCACGCCGACCTTTGCCCTGCTGGCCCAACACGCGGACGTGGAGGTGGGCGCCGGCACCACGGTGTTGTGGGACTTTGGCCAGGAAAAAGTCTGCCCTGAGCACCACATGCAAAACGCGGCCGTCCTGATGACCCGGATCATCAGCAAACCTGCGCCCGACCTGCTGTGCCTTGACCTGGGACACAAGGCCGTAGCCGCCGAGATGCCCCACCCCCGGGTGCAATTGTTTGGTCTGGAAGATGCGGTCGCCACCATTCAGAGTGAAGAGCACCTGGTCATCCAGACGCCGCGCGCCAAGGACTACCAGGTGGGCGACGTGCTGTACGGCTTGCCGCGCCACATCTGCCCAACCATGGCCCTGCACAGCGAGGTCTGGGCCGTGCGCCAGGGGCGTGCTGACGAAGCCTGGCCTGTGACAGCGCGGGCACGCCGGATCACCGTCTGACCTGCCGCTGTAGCCGTCATGCACCCCCGCTTGCAGCCACACCAGGTCAGCCGCGCCGACTTTGACCGCGACGGCTATGTGTCCCCGGTGTCGGTGCTCGACTCAGCAAGCACTGCGCATTACCGGGACCGGTACCTCGACTTCTATCAACGCCACCAGCACGTCCTGCAGCAACTGCCGCCCAACCAGCGCTGGCAGGTCAACTCAGACACCCACTTTGCCTTCCGCTGGGTGGATGAACTGACACGCGAACCGGCCATCCTGGACGCCGTTGAACAGGTGCTCGGGCCCGACATCCTGGCCTGGAACACGGTGTGGTTCGTCAAAATGCCCGGCGACAAGACCTTCATCACCCTGCACCAGGACGGCGCCTACTGGGGACTGGCGCCGATGGAGGTGCTCACCGCCTGGGTGGCCCTGAGCCCGGCCACACCCGACAACGGCTGCATGCGGGTGCTGCCCGGCTCGCACCGGGGCCCGGCGCTGCCGCAGCGCGACACCTTCAACCCCGACAACGCACTCACCCGAGGGCAGGAGGTCGCCGTACCCATGGACGAATCAGCCGCCGTGTCCATGGCCTTGCAGCCTGGCGAGATGTCGATGCACCACCTGTGGATCGTCCACGGCTCGGACGCCAACCGCACCGACATCCCCAGAATCGGGCTGGCGATCCGCTATGTGTCACCCAAGGTGCGGCAAAGCAGTGGCG
>JBAXMQ010000008.1:0-51827 GCA_037134215.1 Betaproteobacteria bacterium | reverse complement strand
TGATGATCTGCACCGGCACCGGCAGCGCGCCGATGCGCGCCATGACCGAGTGGCGCAGGCGCCTGCGCGCCTCGGGCAAGTTCGAGGGCGGCAAATTGATGCTTTTCTTTGGCGCTCGCACCCAACAGGAGCTGCCCTACTTTGGCCCCTTGCAGAACCTGCCCAAGGACTTCATTGACATCAACCTGGCGTTTTCGCGCACGCCCGGCGCACCCAAGCGCTATGTGCAGGACCTGATGCGCGAGCGCGCGGCCGATCTGGCGGCCTTGTTGGTGGACGGCAACAGCTATTTTTATGTGTGCGGCCTCAAAAGCATGGAAGAAGGCGTGCTGCTGGCGCTGCGCGACGTGACGCAGCAGTCCGGGCTGGACTGGGACAGCGTGGGCGCTGCCCTGCAGGCCCAGGGGCGCCTGCACCTGGAGACCTACTGACGCGGTCCGGCAGCCCGGGGTCAACGAGAATCCATCCCGACACACCCTTTTCGATCCCACCATGAACCAAGCCTACATCTGCGACGCCATCCGCACCCCCATTGGCCGTTACGGCGGCGCCCTCAGCAGCGTGCGCACCGACGACCTGGGGGCCATCCCCATCAAAGCGCTGATGGCGCGCAACCCGCAGGTGGACTGGGCCGCCGTCAGTGACGTGCTGTTCGGCTGTGCCAACCAAGCCGGCGAAGACAACCGCAACGTAGCGCACATGAGCAGCTTGCTTGCTGGCCTGCCGGTGGACGTGCCCGGTGCCACCATCAACCGCCTCTGCGGCTCGGGGCTGGATGCCGTGGGCACGGCGGCGCGCGCCATCCGATCGGGTGAAGCCAGCCTGATGATCGCCGGCGGCGTGGAGAGCATGAGCCGCGCTCCCTTTGTCATGCCCAAGATGGACAGCGCTTTTGGCCGCAACAACGCGGTCTATGACACCACCATCGGCTGGCGCTTCATCAACAAGCTGATGAGAGAGAAGTACGGCGTGGATGCCATGCCCGAAACCGCCGAGAACGTCGCCACGGATTTCGGAATTGGGCGTGAGGCACAAGATCGCATGGCACTGCGCTCGCAACTCAACGCCGTCAAGGCGCAGCAAAGCGGCTGCTTTGAGACCGAGATCACGCCTGTGAGCATCGCCCAGAAGAAGGGCGGCGCGATCCTGGTCAGCCGCGATGAGCACCCGCGCGAAACCAGCCTGGAGGCCCTAGCCAAACTCAGTGGTATTGTGCGCCCCGATGGCACCGTGACCGCCGGCAATGCCAGCGGCGTCAATGACGGTGCCTGCGCCCTGCTGCTGGCCGACGAGGTCAGCGCCGCCCGCCACGGCCTCACCCCCCGGGCCCGGGTGGTCGGCATGGCCACGGCTGGCGTGCCGCCACGCATCATGGGCATCGGCCCGGCGCCGGCCACGCAAAAGGTGCTGGCCCTGACCGGCCTGAGCCTGTCCCAGATCGACGTGATTGAGCTCAACGAAGCTTTTGCCGCCCAGGGCCTGGCCGTGCTGCGCCAGCTCGGGTTGCAGGACGACGACCCACGCGTCAATCCCTGGGGTGGCGCCATTGCACTCGGCCACCCGCTGGGCGCCAGCGGCGCGCGTTTGGTGACCACCGCCCTGAACCAGCTGCAGCGCAGCGGTGGCCGTTACGCCTTGTGCACCATGTGCATTGGCGTTGGCCAGGGAATTGCCATGATCATCGAGCGGGTTTAGGACAAAAAGGCCTGCAGGCCCTGGCATGATTGAACCCAATGCTACTGTTTAGATAGCAAATGGTTGCCGGACGGACTTTGGTGTCGCACTGCTAGGCAGTGACACGAAAGCTTCATATACCTTTCACATCGGCGTCATGTGAGAACTCTAGCATCTGCGCAATTCAAAGCAGGAGCTGCGCGTGACCGTCGACACCCTAAACCTTGACAGAAACCTTCGCACCGTTTGGATCTCTGACATTCACCTGGGTACACCGGGCTGCCAAGCGGAAGCGCTGCTGGCGTTTTTGAAGACCACCGAATGTGAAACGCTCTATCTGGTGGGTGACATCATTGACGGTTGGCAGTTGCGGCGCAGCTGGTACTGGCCTCAGGCACACAACGATGTGGTTCAAAAAATACTCCGCAAGGCTCGCAAGGGCACGCGGGTGGTGTTTGTACCGGGTAACCATGACGAGTTCGCGCGTAAATACCTCCAGCACAATTTTGGTGGTGTTGATGTGGTGGAGGATTGCGTCCACACCCTCGCCGATGGCCGGCGCCTGTGGGTGACCCATGGCGACCTGTTTGACGGCGTGATCCAGTGCGCCAAGTGGCTGGCCTATGCCGGCGACATCGCCTATGAGTTCATCCTTAAGGTGAACCGCCGTTTCAATGTGCTGCGGGCGCACCTCGGGATGCCTTACTGGAGCCTGTCCAAATACCTCAAGCTCAAGGTCAAGCGCGCGGTCAGCTATGTGAGCGACTTTGAAACTGCTGTTGCGCGCGAAGCACGGCGGCGTGGGCTCGATGGCGTGGTCTGCGGCCACATTCATCATGCCGAGATGCGCGAGATTGAGGGCGTGTTGTACTGCAACGATGGCGACTGGGTCGAGAGTTTGACAGCGTTGGTGGAACACCACGATGGTCGCTTGGAAATATTGGACTACGGCACCCAGTCAGTGCCCGCGATACCCCCCGTGCCCACGTTGGCCTTGCCAGGTGCGATAAAGGGTCTGGCGGCCGCTTTGCGGCGCCAGACTTCCGACAGTCGGACTGCCTCAGGCAGCTAGAGTTCGCAAGGACTTTAGCCCTGATTGGTCTGAGTCGACCGAACCGCGCGCTTTGGCCCGGCCGATGCCGGTATAGTCAAAGCCAAGCTCTGCCATCAGTTCCGGGTCATACAGGTTGCGGCCATCAATGACGACCGGCTGGCGCAGGCGCCGGCGCAGTTCCGAGTAGTCGGGACTGCGGAACTCGCGCCACTCTGTCACCACAATCAGGGCGTCTGAGCCGTCAGCGGCGGTGAGGGGGTCTTTGCAGGCCACAAAGCCCGGCTGCTGCTGCCAACGGGCGCTTGCGCCCGCCATCGCTACCGGGTCAAAGGCATGGACCCGTGCGCCGCGCTGCAACAACTCGTCAATCAGGTACAGGCTCGGCGCTTCACGCATGTCGTCTGTGCCTGGTTTGAAGGCCAGCCCCCACACCGCAAACTGCAGACCACTCAGGTCATCGCCAAAACGTTTCACCACGCGCCGCCCCAACAGACCACGTTGCCGGTCATTGATGGCTTGGGTCGCCTCCAGCATGCTCAGTTCGGCGCCGGACTCTGCGGCGATGTGGGCCAGTGCCCGTACATCCTTGGGAAAGCAAGAGCCACCCCAGCCGCAGCCAGCATATAAGAAGTGGCTGCCGATACGCGTGTCGCTGCCGATACCGACCCTCACCTGTTCGATATCAGCGCCCACCTTCTCGGCCAGCAAGGCCATCTCGTTCATGAAACTGATGCGGGTGGCCAGCATGGCGTTGGCCACATACTTTGTCAGCTCGGCACTGCGCACGTCCATCATCATCAGCCGGTCCCGGTTGCGCAGGAACGGCGCGTAGAGCGCGCGCATCAACAACGCGGCCTGATCGTTGTCGCAGCCAACGACCACGCGGTCTGGTCGCATGAAGTCGTCAATCGCCACGCCTTCCTTCAGGAACTCTGGGTTTGAGACCACAGCATAGGGCAGCACCACAGCGCGTCGGCGCAATGCGGCTGCCAGGGTTTCGCGTACCCGGTCTGCTGTACCGACAGGCACGGTGCTCTTGTTGATCACCAACTTGTAATCGCTCATGTGATCGCCGATAGTCTCTGCCACGGCCAGGACATGCTTCAGGTCGGCGGAGCCGTCTTCGGCAGCTGGCGTTCCGACGGCGATGAAAACCAAGGTACCGTGGCTTACGGCGGCGGCGACATCGCTGGTAAATGCCAGCCTGCCGGCCGCTGCATTGCGTTGCAGCAGAGCTTCCAGTCCTTGCTCGTGGATGGGCGTGATACCACGCTGCAAATCGGCCACTCGCTGCGCGTCGACATCGACGCAGACCACGCTATTGCCCATTTCTGCCAGGCAAGCCGCAGTCACCAGGCCCACATACCCGGCGCCAAATACACTGACTTTCATGCATCTCTCCAGAGGGTTGATCTGGACACTGATCGTCGCAACCCGCTATGACCCAGGCATGACGTTATTGAGTCAAAACGATGACAAAACCTGACTCACGCCGTGACGACAGGTAATCGCATCAAGGCCTGACCCATCCGGATCTGTCGCCCGGTTTCAATTCCGTCGCACAGTTCAAAGCCGGGCGGGGTAAATACGATGATGGTTGAGCCATGCTCAAACCAGCCCAGCTCCTGGCCTTTGACGCAAGCGGCCGAACAGGGCATCTCGTTGGCCCCGCGGTAGCGGAGGTGTAGCAGGACATTCAGAAAATGCAGCCGGATGCTGGCCACTAGGATCGCAGCTACCGGCACGAGCGCTATCGGCAGGCCGTTCGCAGTCAGGCGGGCGCGCAACACGGCACGCTCATTGCGGCAGAACAGGCGCTCAACCCGCGCCAGCGCAATTGGGTTCACGTTCCATGTGTCGCCGCTGAGGTAGGTGACATGTTCCACGGTCATGTCTTGTGGCGCGTGAAAGCGGTGGTACATGCTAGACGTTAGGCGAAGGGTGATGTAGCTGCCATTCAGAAAAGCGCTGGGGTCTTGGCTTGGGCCAAACAACTCGCCAATCGAATAGGGGAAGCCCTTGGCTTGTAACACCATGCCATCCACCACCCGGCCACAAGCGCCGACGATGCCGTCGCTGGGGCTGCACATCACGCCCGGATCAGGGTCAATGACCCGAGCACCCGGCCGCAGCTCACGCGTAAAGCAGTCGTGAAGGCTGGCAAACTGCTGTTGCCTCGCATCGCTCAGGTCCAGATCGGTGAACAGACGCCAAACCCGGATGGACAGGCGCGCCAAAACTGGGCTCTTGAGTTGGCTAAACCACCCCATCCAGCGAGTAAGCAGCAGCCTTGGCACCCGGTTGGTCAGTAGGAAGTTCAGGTCTTCCTGAAGAAAAAAGCGCTGGAACAAATTGTTTTTCATATGGCTGTCAATAAAGTTGGGTAAGTTTGTCATATTTCTAATCGGAGCGACACATGGATGACACCCTTGCATTACCCCTTTTGGCTGTCGGTGCCTTGGCCTGGCTTCTTCCTAAAGCGAAACGTCGACTGGAACTGTCGCGAGCCAAGCACCGCTCGCTGGCCGGGCATTCGCGCATTGCCAAACGGATCGCAGGCTTGCTGCCCGGCTATGCCTACGACGAAGCTACTTTCTTCAACTCTGACCACGCCGAGGGACCGGTGGTCCAGCGTCGTCGTGATGGCTTTGCACGGCTGGTAGCCTTGTATGAAGCCCGCTACCCTAAGAGTGCTGCGATAACAGGCAGTGCCCGCGGCATCATCTCGGACATGCAGTTCACGGGGCGCTATCGGGTGCCCTATCAATACACCGACTACCTGAGCAGGCACATCAAAAGCGGCAACTTTGTGCAGTCTTCGCAAGGTGTGACTGTGACCGACCTTGATGGCAATGTCTTCTACGATCTGACCGGCTCCTACGGCGTCAACCTGTTGGGCTATGATTTTTACAAGCGCAGCATTGAGGCTGGCCAGAGCACGGTGCAGGCGCTCGGGCCCGTGCTGGGTGCTTACCACCCCTGCGTTTTGGACAACGTCACACGCCTTCAACGCATCTCGGGTCTGGATGAGGTGTCGTTTCACATGTCGGGCACCGAGGCTGTGATGCAGGCAGTTCGCCTGGCCCGGTACCACACCGGACGCAGCCACCTGGTACGTTTTTGCGGTGCTTACCATGGCTGGTGGGAAGACGTGCAACCTGGCCCCGGCAACCCCCTGCCCCCCAGGCAGACCCATACGCTCAAGGACATGGACGAGCGCAGCCTGCACGTGTTGCGTACCCGCAAAGACATTGCCTGTGTGCTGATCAACCCTTTGCAAGCATTGCACCCCAACAGCCCGGCACCTGGTGACTCGTCGTTGGTGGACAGTAGCCGCAAAGTGTCGTATGACCGTGCCGCCTACACCGCTTGGCTGCAGCGCCTGCGTCAGGTCTGCACCGAGCGCGGTATCGTGCTGATCTTCGATGAGGTATTCCTTGGTTTTCGCTTGGCGCTTGGCGGCGCACAGGCCTACTTTGGCGTACAAGCCGACATGGTGACCTATGGCAAAACGCTGGGGGGTGGGCTGCCGGTTGGCGTGGTCTGCGGCCGGTCGGCATTGATGAAGCGTTACCGCGAAGATCGGCCGGCCGACATCTGCTTTGCCCGAGGCACTTTCAATGCCCATCCCTATGTGATGGGGGCAATGCAGGCATTTCTGCAGGCCCTGGATACGCCCGAAATCGCCGCACTCTATGACGGTATCGACGCACGCTGGGACGGCCGTGCCAACCAGCTCAATGCCACTCTTGAGCAGCGTGGCCTGCCGGTTCGCGTGGCGAATATGTCGACGGTTTGGACCGTGTTGTATACCCGGCCTTCGCGTTACAACTGGATGCTTCAGTTCTACCTGCGGGCACACGGATTGGCCTTGAGCTGGGTCGGCAGCGGCAGGCTGATCTTCAGTCTTAACTACAGCGATGTCGATTTTGATGCAGTGTGTCAACGATTCGCCGAAGCAGTTCAAGCCATGCAGAACGACGGCTGGTGGGATGGCGCTGCGCAAAGCAATCAAACCATCCGCAAAGGTATCTTTAGGGAGATGCTGCGTCAGGCCCGGTAGGGCCTGACCCGTTGCAGATGGTTTCACCGATGGTGCACATGCACCATCGGGTCAATCAACTCGCCACGCAGCAAGGCCAAGGGCGCCTTGTGGTACAGCATGATGTCATGAAAAGGATCGGTGATGATCTTGGTGGCCCAAACAACACCCGTCCATAGGTCTTGTTGCAACCACAGCTGAAGGACCCGGAAAACCAGCCCTGCCACGCCCAAGGCGAGCCAAGCCATGCCGACATCGTGCAGAAATTCACCCAAGCTGCCTGCCGGCGCAATCAGCCCAAAGAGGGTTGGTTGGAGCCACAACAGCACCGGAGCAAAGACCCAGATTGCCATCAACACCAGCTTGCGCCGGATGTTGTAGCCGATCTTGATCGCCTCCTTGTGTTCGTCCGTGGCCTGGTTGACTGTGTCATAGCCGCGCGGCTCAAAGAAGAAATGGCCTGCCTGTCGGCTGGTCATCGACACCGTCCAGGCCAGCAATGCTGCCCAGGCTGGATCAACCAGCAACAGTGCGTAAGCGACAACGAAGCTGACAGCGCTGAGCAGATGCAGGCTCTGGTTGATGCGGCTGTGATGGTAATAGCGGTGGTCGTCCCAGCGCTGAGTTTTGAGCTCTTGAAAAAAGCGATTCACGTTGACCTCACAAAGTTTCAGGCGAAAGCCAGAGAGTAAGAAAAAAGCCATCCTTACTCTAGCGAGCCTTTGTGAAAAACACATGACATATCAATTTCAGTTCAGCGATTCGGTTTGTCACAGAAATGTTATCAAGCGCCTGCATGATGCGCGCATGACGAATGACGAAGCCACTCTGCTGCAAGTCGATCATTACCCAGCCGGACGCCGCTCACTGCGCGTGGCGGTGGTCACGGAAACCTACCCACCCGAGGTGAATGGCGTAGCGCTGACGCTGGCCAGACTGGTGGATGGTTTGCGCTCGGCCAATCATGATGTTCAACTGATCCGCCTGAGGCAAAGTGGCCTTGATGCTGCCCGGCAAGTTGGTTCGTCCACCCTGTCGAGCGCTGGTTTTCATGAGGTCTTGATGAAGGGCTTGCCGATTCCGCGTTACCCGGACTTGCGCATGGGCGTTCCATCCAAGGGCGCTTTAATCCGCTTGTGGCAGCTTTGGCGTCCAGATGTGGTTCACATTGCCACAGAAGGCCCGTTGGGCTGGTCGGCGCTGCGCGCCGCTCTTTACCTCAAGTTGCCGGTGTCGACAGATTACCGCACCAATTTTCAGAGCTACAGCGCACATTACGGCATTGGCCTGTTGCATAAGCCTATCATGGCCTACTTGCGCAAGTTCCATAACCGGGCGCAGTGTACGATGGTGCCGACCAAAGCCCTGCAGGCATCTTTGGCCGCTGCCGGGTTTCAAAGGCTCAAGGTGGTGAGTCGCGGTGTTGACACGGCCGCCTTTGATCCGGCCCACCGCAGTGCCGCATTAAGGGCTCAATGGGGGCTCGCGCCGGATGAGCTGGCGGTGCTGTCGGTCGGACGGCTTGCCCCTGAAAAAAACCTGGACCTGATGGTTCGGGCCTTTGACGCGATTGCGCAGCGTAACCCGCGCGCGCGGCTGGTGGTTGTCGGCCATGGCCCCCTGCGGCAGGCTCTGCAAACCCAATGCCCCAATGCCATTTTTTGCGGTCAGTTGCGGGGACAAGCCCTGGCCGAGCACTATGCATCGGCCGACCTGTTCCTGATGCCGAGTCTGACCGAAACTTTCGGCAATGTCACAACCGAAGCCATGGCCAGCGGCCTGCCGGTTCTGGCTTTTGACCACGCTGCCGCTGCGGAGCTGGTGACGAATGGCGTTGATGGCCAGCTGGCGCTCCTGGGCGATGCCGATCACTTTGTCTCAGCAGCATGGGCACTGGCGGCGCAGCCAGCCCTGCGCCGTCAGATGAGCCTGGCGGCCCGGCAGAAGGTGTTGCCGCTGGACTGGGCGCGCATTGTGCAGAACTTTGAGGATGTTCTTCTGGAGGTATTGGTGCAATCGCGTGGCAGGCTTGCCCACGCAGCCTGACCCCGCATCAAGGCGAAGGCTTCAGTTCGGACCGGCGACCTCGCCGGATCAACGTGCCCATGGCCAATGCGATGCAAAGCCCGAACATTGACATCAACGGCACGATGGGCGCCTCCAGAGCAATCAATGCGGCATACACGGCCAGCATGCACAGCACACTCAGGTTCTCGTTAAAGCCCTGCACCGCCACCGAACGCCCCGCGCTCAGCAGCGTGAAGCCCCGGTGCTGTAGCAGTGCATTCAGCGGCACCACCAGGACGCCCCCGACCATACCGACCAAAGCCAGCAGCGGCAAGGCGACCCAAACCGCAGGTACTTGGGCCATCACCGGCATCATGAGTCCGAGTAGCACACCAGCTGGCAGTACCCGCCGGGCGTGGTGCAAAGCCACCCATCTGCCGGCCAGGGCAGCGCCGATCACGACCCCGACCGCAACCGCGGCCTGCAGATAGGCTGATTGGTCCAGCGGCAGCAAGAGCACATCACCCGCCCATTTCAGGACCACAAACTGCAGCGTGGCGCCGAGCCCCCAAAATATGGTGGTCACGGCCAGAGATAGGCCGCCCTCAGGGTCACGCCACAGGGTGCGGTTGGCGCGCCAGAAGTCGTGCATGAGCACCATTGGGTTGATTGTGGATGCCGGATAGCGTGCCCCGCTGTGGGGAATTCCGACATTCAACAAGCCGGCTGCGCCGTAGACCAGCAGAAGCAGCAGCAGTGAGGGCTGCAGGCGCGTCAGACCTGTGGCACCAACGCTGCGCAGATGGCTGTTCAAGGTCTCGACGACACCGGCGTTCACCAATACGCCGCCGAGTACGGCACCCAGAAGCGCAGCGCACACGATGGACACCTCGACCCAGCCATTGGCACGTACCAGTTGCCCCGGCGCCACGATCTCGGTGATCAGGCCGTACTTGGCTGGGGCATATGCCGCAGCGCCGAAACCGGCGATGGCGAAGGCCAACAGGGGATTGAAGCCCAGTAAAAGAGCCGCCACGCCGAGCATCTTGACGCCGTTCATCCACGCCATGAGGCGCGCTTTGGGAAATGCGTCAGCCAGAGGGCCCACAAACGGCGCCAACACCACATAGGAGATGGTGAAGACAAACTTGAGCATGGGCGCCCACCAGACCGGTAAGCCCTGGTCATGCAGCAGGGCAATGGTCACGATCAACAGCGCGTTGTCTGCCAAAGCTGACGCAAACTGAGCCGCGATGATCAGGTGAAACCCTGGGGGCATGCGGCGCTCCATCGTCAAACGGGCTTTCGTACCAACTGCACCACGTGGTAACTCGGACAAGCGTAGCGCGCGATGTCTTCGGCATTCAAGGGAAAGGAGCCGCAGTTGGAGAGGCGGCGAAAGGGCGAGTGGTAGATGCCGCATTGGTAGCGCCCGTCGCCCACCGGCTCCAGGAACACGCATCGCTTGTCCATGCAGCAGTTGCCGCACTGCACGCAAGAGCCGGTTATCTCTGCCGGCACGCTGCTCGCGCGCCCCATCACGTGCGCGAAGTAATGCTGTGCCGGCCCTTCCCGCAAAGCGCCAATATGAATGCGCATTTTCCGGATGAAGCTGCGGTAGTCGCGCAGGTACTTCCACCGACCAAACAGCAAACAGGCGAAGAGTGGTGTCAGCGGCAGTAGCAGCGTCATGGCACCGAGGTAAGCGGAGGCCAACCAGGGGGCAAACCGGCTGAAAAAAAGGACGGGCATTTGAGGTAAGCGCATAGGACAGGGACGTGTGGTAGCCGTCACCAAAGCGGATGAATGATTCAGATTTTGTGTCGGACAAGTGAAGCTTTGATGACGCGATGGTGGAGCCACGTGTGAGAGTCTGCGGCGGACTCGGTGCGGCAACGTCGCAGAAGCCACCACTGACGCGGCTTGGCGGCGCTCAGACCGCCACACACTGCCGCACGGCATGGGCCCAACCGGCCATGAGGGCCTGGGCGCGGTCTCGCGACGGGGTGGGGTAAAAGGTGCGCTCCGCGCGCCACTGGGTGGCCAGTTCAGCCGGACTGCTGTAAACCCCGCTGCTCAACCCGGCCAAATAGGCCGCGCCCAGGGCGGTGGTTTCGATCACGGCTGGGCGGATTACCGGGATGCCGAGCAGGTCGGCCTGGAACTGCATCAGCAGGTCATTGACGCAGGCGCCACCGTCCACCCGCAGCTCGGTCACCGGCACGCCGCCGTTCGCCATTGCATCGCGGCTCATGGCATCGAGCAGGGCGGCACTTTGGTACGCAATGCTCTCCAGGGCGGCGCGGGCGATGTGGGCCACGGTGGTGCCCCGGCTCAGGCCCAGGATAGCGCCACGGGCATCGGGATTCCAATAAGGCGCGCCAAGCCCAGTGAAGGCGGGCACCATCATCACGCCGCCGGCGTCGGGCACGCTGTGCGCCAGGGCCTCCACCTCGCTGCTGCTGCGGATGGCGCGCAGGCCGTCGCGCAGCCACTGCACCACCGCGCCGCCAATGAACACACTGCCCTCCAGCGCGTAGACCGGTGTCGCCGAGGTTTGGGCCGCGCTGGTGGTGATCAGTCCGTTCTGGCTGGTGGCACAGGTGGCGCCGGTGTGCATCAGCATGAAGCAACCGGTGCCATAGGTGTTTTTGGCCTGCCCGGCCTGCCAGCAGGTCTGGCCGAACAGGGCACTTTGCTGGTCCCCGGCTACGCCGCAGATAGGAATCGCCGCGCCCAGCCAGTCCGGGTCGGTGTGGCCAAACTGCGCGCTCGACGCCTTCACTTCCGGCATCATGGCCAAGGGGATGTCCAGCTCAGACAACAGCCGCTCATCCCAGCGGTTCTGGTGAATGTTGAAGACCATGGTGCGCGCCGCGTTGCTGACATCGGTGACGTGCATGGCCTTGTTGCTCAGCTGCCAGATCAGCCAGCTGTCCACCGTGCCAAAGGCCAGTTCGCCGCGTTCGGCCAGTGCGCGCGCACCTGGCACCGTGTCCAGAATCCATTGGATTTTGGTGCCCGAAAAATAGGCGTCGATGCGCAGGCCGGTGCGCTGCTGTACCAGCTCGGTCAGGCCGCGCTCTCGCAGGGCGGCACAGGCCGGCTCGGATCGGCGGTCCTGCCAAACGATGGCGTTGTACACGGGCGCACCGGTCCGGCGGTTCCAGACGATGGTGGTTTCACGCTGGTTGGCGATACCGATGGCGGTGATGGCGCTGGCCGGCAGGTGGGCTTGTTGCAGGGCCTCGCGCGCGGTGGCCAGTTGGGATGCCCAGATCTCCTGCGGATCATGCTCAACCCAGCCAAGCTGCGGGTAGATTTGCCGGAACTCGCGCTGCGCCATGGCGACGATGCTGCCGTCGCGCCGGAACACGATGCTGCGGGAGCTGGAGGTGCCCTGGTCCAGGGCGAGCAAGTAGGTCATGATGGGATCTCTTGGATGATGAGGGACTGACCATAAAGCACAGCGTAGCGAACCAAACAGGGGAAAATACGCCACGCTCAAGCCAACAAGACAACATATTACTTGGGCAAAGAAAGCGAAATGACCATGAACCTGTGTAGCTTAGCCAGCCTGGCGCGGCGATGGCGACCATGAACCGTACGGCGCTGATCCAGCGACTGGCCGAACCGCGGGTGTATGACGTGGCCATCATCGGTGGCGGCGCAACCGGTCTGGGTGTGGCTCTGGACGCAGCACTGCGTGGCTTCTCGGTGGTGTTGCTGGAGTCGCATGACTTTGCCAAGGGCACCTCGTCGCGTGCCACCAAGCTGGTGCACGGTGGCGTGCGCTACCTGGCCCAGGGCAACATCGGCCTGGTGCGCGAGGCCCTTCATGAGCGCACCACGCTGTTGCGCAATGCGCCGCATCTGGCGCAGCCGCTGCCCTTCGTGATGCCATCCTACAAATTCTGGGAAACCCCGTTCTATGGCATCGGCCTCAAGATCTACGATGCCCTGGCCGGCAAGGCCGGCTTAGGGTCGACCGAATTCCTCAGCCGCGAGGCCACCCTGCGCCATTTGCCGACCGTGCAGGCGCAGGGATTGCGGGGAGGCGTCAAGTACTGGGACGGCCAGTTTGACGATGCCCGACTCGCCCTGGCGCTGGCCCGCACGGCCGCCGCCCAGGGCGCCCTGCTGGTCAATTACTGCGAGGTCACCGCGCTGCTGCACAAGGCGGACAAGCTCGTCGGGCTGCAGTGCACTGACAAGGAGACCGGTCGTGATCACCGCGTCCAGGCCCGCTGCGTCATCAACGCCGCTGGCGTCTGGGTGGATCGCTTGCGCCAGATGGACGGTGCGGCAACCCATCAAAGTGCCCCGCCCATGGTGGCGCCGAGCCAGGGGGTGCACATCGTGGTGGACCGAGAGTTCCTGCCGTCTGACCACGCCGTGTTGGTACCCAAAACAGCGGACGGGCGGGTACTGTTTGCTGTGCCTTGGCTGGGCAAGACCATTTTGGGCACCACCGACACCCCGCGCGAGGATCTGGCCCGTGAACCGCTGGCCTTCAAGTCCGAGGTGGACTTCATTCTGGGCGAGTCTGCCCGCTACCTGACCCGAGCGCCCGCCACAACCGATGTCAAGAGCGTGTGGGTGGGGCTGCGGCCCCTGGTCAAACCACCCGAGGATGATGCCAGCACCAAGTCCATCAGCAGGGAGCACACCGTGTTGGTCAGCAAGAGCGGGTTGGTGACCGTGATCGGCGGCAAGTGGACCACTTACCGGGCCATGGCCGAGGATGTGTTGGAGCGGTGTTTTGAGGCGTCGCTGCTGTCTCGTGTCGCTGCTGGTGTGTCTGAGCGCCATCTGCTGGTCGGCGCGCAAGTACCTGTCGCCGGCGCTCCGCGCCTCTGCGATCCGCCTGGCTTGCACGCCTATGGCAGCGAGGCCGCTGACGTGATGGCCTTGCCTGGCGCTGACCTGGATCTCGGCGGCGGACTGACCCAGGCCATGGTGCGCTTTGCCGCACGCCGTGAGTACGCCCGCACGGTGGAGGATGTGTTGGCGCGGCGTGCCCGCTTGCTGTTTCTTGATGCCCGGTTGGCGGCCCGTTTGGCACCGGCGGTGGCGCGTCTGATGCTGGAGGAGACCGGTGTGGATCCGCAGCAAGCCGCGTTTGAACGGCTGGCACGGCAATATGCTGCGCTGCCGGCCTGACGCCGGTCAGGCGTCACCCAGGCATTGACATCGGCTGGTCACAGGCGCTTGCTAAAACGGACTTTTGTCCATGCCAAGGAGTCAGACCGATGATCGAAACCAACCGCCGCGGCTTTGTGCTCGGCCTGGCTGCTGCCACGGCAGCCGCTACAGCACCAAACGCCCATGCCCAGTCACCCGCCCTGACCCTGCCCGCGCTCAATAGCGCGGGCGTTGCCACCGACAGCGTTTACTGGGACGCCGTGCGCAAGCTTTACGCCGTGTCGCCCAGCATCGTCAACCTGGAGAACGGGTACTGGGGCATCATGGCTGAGCCGGTGCGCCTGGACTACCTGGCCAAGACCGACATGGTCAACCGAGAGAGCTCGTTCTATGCCCGCACGCAATTCGGCCGTGACGGCGAGGCGGCCCGCCTGGCGGTGGCCGCTGCGGTGGGCGCTGCGCCCGAAGAGGTGGCCCTGACGCGTGGTGCCACTGAGGCGTTGCAACTGCTGATTGGCGGGTACAACAAACTTCAGCCGGGCGACACCGTGCTGTACTCGGATCTGGATTACGACTCGATGCAGTACGCCATGAACTGGCTCAAGGAGCGGCGTGGCGTCAACGTGGTCAAGTTCAGCATCCCTGAGCCGGCCAGCCGCGCGGCGGTGCTCCAGACCTATCAGAAGGTCTTGGCCGATCACCCCAAGGCGGCCCTGCTGCTGCTCACGCATGTGAGCCACCGCACCGGCCTGGTGATGCCGGTGGCCGAGATTGCTGGTCTCGCCCGCGCCCGTGGCGTGGATGTGGTGCTGGACGCCGCCCACTCCTGGGGCCAGATCGACTTCAAGGTGCAGGACCTGGGGGTGGACTTTATCGGCTTCAACCTGCACAAATGGATTGGCGCGCCACTGGGCGTCGGTTTCATCTACGTGGCCAAGTCCCGTCTGGCCGATATGGATAGGGCCATGGGCGATGAAGACTGGGCTCCGACCGACATCCGCTCGCGGGTGCACACTGGCACTTATAACTTTGCCTCTGTGCTGGCGCTGCCGGGTGCGCTGGCCTTGCACCAGCAGATCGGGCCGCGCGCCAAGGCGCTGCGCCTGCGCCATTTGCGAGATTACTGGGTGAGCCGGGTGCGGGGCTTCAAGGGCTTGGAGATTTTGACGCCTGATGAGCCCGGCATGGCTGCCGGCATCACCTCGTTTCGATTGGCGGGCAAGGGCACTGCGGCTGACAACAACGCCATCGTGGCGCAATTGCGCGACCAGTTTGGTGTTTTTACCGTGCGCCGCGCCGGCGTGGCCAAGGGCCAGTGCATCCGGGTGTCACCGGCCATCTACACCTCGGAGGCTGATCTGGACCGCTTGGTCCAGGCTTTGCGGGTCGTGACCGCCAGCGCATAGCCGCCCAGCGGCAAAATCTGCAATCCGTTGCGCCGTGTTGACCGGCGCGGCCACAGCACTCAGCTTGGCCAGCGCAAACCACAGCACGGCAAAAGTAATGCAGTTGGGCAGCAGCAGACTCACGCTCTCCCCCTGGCGCACGCCTAAAGCGTGCAGCCTGGCCGCCACCCGGTCAGACCCGGTGTCTACCCAGCCGTAACTCCAGTCGCCACTGGCCATGCGGATGAAAGGCTGGTCGGGCACTTCGGCTGCGGCAGCGCGGGGGTGGGTCGTTCACAGCCATTAATGCTATCTATTAAATAGCATAAGAATCAATAACCACAGGGCCCGACGCCCAATATCATTGCTAATGATGACCTTCCTGTGGTGCCCGTATGGCGCGCTGCTGCTGCTGCCAAAGGCCACTTCCGAGCCGCTGTAGATCACATGGCGCCATCCCGATGCATTATCAAAGTAGACTGCCACGTTTGACCACACCGTTTGGAGCCCTTGACCCATGGACCTGTCCCGCTTTCCCCGCCGCCGCTACACGGCAGGCGCTACGCCGCTGGAGTTTTTGCCCAACTTCACCCGGGCCCTGAGCCCGGACGGGCAGGGGCCCAACATCTGGATCAAGCGTGACGACATGCTGGGCCTGTTTCCCGGCGGCAACAAGACCCGAAAGCTCGAGTTCTTGGTGGCCGATGCCCTGGCGCAGGGCGCCGACACCCTGATCACCTGCGGCGCGCCCCAGTCCAACCACTGCCGCATCACGCTGGCAGCCGCCGTCAAAGAGGGGCTGAAATGCCGCTTTGTGATCGAGGAACGGGTGCCAGGCAGCTTCCATGAGGACGCCAGCGGCAACCACTTTCTGTTCCGCCTGATGGGCGTCGAGGCGCTGACCGTGGTGCCGGCGGGCAGCAACATGGGGGCGGCCATGCAGCAGGTCGCCGATGAACTCTCGGCACAGGGCCGCAAGGGCTACATCATTGCCGGTGGCGGCTCCAATGCGCTGGGCGGCTTGGGTTATGTGGCCTGCGCGCAGGAGCTGCAGCAGCAGTTTTACGAGCAGGACGTGCGCATCGACCGGGTGGTGGTCGGCTCGGGCAGCTCGGGCACCCACGGCGGCTTGGTGGCCGGCTTTATTGGCAACCACATCAAGATCCCGATTGTCGGCATTGGCGTCAGCCGCGACCCGGCCGACCAGGAGCCTCTGGTTTACAAGGAAGCGCAGGCCGTGGCCGACCTGCTGGGGCTGGGCCTCACCATCCCGCGTGAGGCGGTGGTCAGCGTGGGCGGCTTCTGGCAGCCCAAGTACTCGATCCCCAACGAAAAAATGGTGGAAGCGGTACAGCTTTTGGCGCGCACCGAAGCCATCCTGCTCGACCCGGTCTATACCGGCAAGATCATGGCCGGCCTGATCGGGCTCGTGCGCCAGGGCTTCTTCAAACCGGGTGAGAACGTGCTGTTCCTGCACACCGGCGGCCTGCCCTCACTGCATGCCTATGAGGCGGTGGTGCTGGGCAAAACTCCTGTGGCGGCCTGACCAGCATCGGCTCGGCCCGGCGGCTGCCACCATTCGCCGCTGTCCGCCTGCACGCGCCGCAATCGGTTCCACAGCCAACCGACCGCCGTTAGACAGGCCAGTACCAAACCGACCAAGGCATAAAAGACTTCTAACGGAAAGCGCTCGGCCTCTGCCTTGTTCAGTCGTGCCTGTATCCCCGCCAGCGCAGCTTCTTGGCGCAAGGCCGCTGCCTGGGCCGCCTTGATGTCACGCTCCAGGAGGAAGATTTTTTCTTGGGTCAAAGCCTGCGCTGCTGCCGTGGGTGTTTCGGCGGCTGATGCCGACCCCAAGGGTGGCGCAGCGGTCGCCGCCAGGGTCAGGCGGGGTTTGGTCACCTTCCGCTTGGATTTGCGGTGCTGCGGCTTCAATGCCTTGGTGTGGGGCACCGTGGCAGCGGCGGTCTGCACCGGGACGGTCGCGCTGCTGCTCGAATCTGGGGCGGGTGGCGCAGCCGGCACAGCAGGCGCAGCGGACGACGCTGCCAAGATGGGCGGCGCGACCGTGTCAATGGGCGGGTCGGCCAGCAACACATAACGCCGGGTGATTTTTTGCGCGCAGCCCGCCCGCAGCAGCAGTGTGACCACCGGCTCATCGACGCCGTTGGCCGAGCTGATGCGTACCGTTGCCGGTTGCGCCGCATCGGCCTGGACGCGCACGCCGCGCGGATCCTGGCGGGTTTCGGCGTGGTACACCTCGGCTTCCAGACACAGCGCTGACAAGTCTTCGCCTGGATCGGTCTGGATTTGAACGGTCAATGCCAGTGGACGCCCGATCTGGGCTGTCCCCTGCAGCCGCCCCAGGCTCAGGGCCTGGGTCTCGGGTGGGCCGGCGGCCAGCAGAAGCATCAAGATGAGGCCGGCGAGGCGCATTGGGTGCGTGCGTGTCATTTATGATTCTCCCGTGACAACGGGCTCCCCACCAGCCACGCCAAATGTTTGCGGCCGCACCCCTTGGTCGCAGCGTGGTTTGGTGCCGGAGCGTCCCTGATAACTTCTTTAAGGACCATTATGCCAACCTACCACATTGAGATGATGGAGGGCCGTACCATTGATCAAAAGAGGCGCTTGGTGCAGGAAATCACCCGCATCACCGTCGAAGTGCTCGGCGGCTCGCCGGAGTCGGTTGATATCCTGATCACGGATGTCAAGCGCGAAAACTGGGCCACCGGCGGCAAGCTCTGGACCGAACCCCGAAGTTGACGTCCAGGGCTGAGCGTACACTCATCCCATGTGCCAACTGCTTGGAATGAACAGTCGACTGCCCGCCAGTCTGACTCTGAGTTTCACCGGTTTTTCGCAGCGCGGCGGCTGCACCGACCACCATGCCGACGGCTGGGGCATCGCATTCTTTGAGAGTGACGGCACCGACCCGGGGCGCGGCGTGCGTTATTTTGTGGACAAGGAAGGCGCGGCCACCTCGCCCATCGCGCAGATGCTGCGCAGCTACCCCATCAAGAGCCACAACGTGGTGGCCCACGTGCGCAAGGCCACTGTGGGCGCCGTGAACCTGGAGAATTGCCATCCCTTTGTGCGTGAGCTCTGGGGTCGGTACTGGGTATTCGCCCACAATGGAGACCTCAAAGACTATGCGCCGGCCTTGCATGGCCAGTTCCGACCGGTCGGCAGCACCGACAGCGAACTGGCGTTTTGCTGGCTGCTGCAGGAGCTGGCCAAGTCCCACGCCGGCGTGCCCAGCGTCGAGGAGCTGACACTGACGCTGGCCGAGTTGGTGCCGCAGATTGCGCGGCACGGCACCTTCAATTTTTTGCTCAGCAACGGCCAGGCCCTGTGGGCGCACGCCAGCACCAAGCTGCACTATGTGCTGCGTCAGCACCCCTTCACGCAGGTCCACCTCAAAGACGATGACGTCAATGTTGACCTGTCCGAGCTCAACGGTCCGCAGGATCGGCTGGCGATCGTGGTGACCGAACCCCTCACCACCAATGAGGATTGGGTGGCCATGGCGCCGGGCGAACTGCGCGTGTTTACCGAAGGCGTGGCTGCCGTCGGGTAGCACGCTGCTCTGGCCTGGCGGATCAGCGCCCCAGGTCGCGCATCAAGGCTTGGATGAACAGGGCCGCTACGTCGCAGCCGGTTTGGTCAAAGATTTCCTGGAAGCAGGTCGGGCTGGTGACATTGATCTCGGTCAGGCTGTCGCCGATGATGTCCAGACCTACCAGCAACAGACCACGGCTGTGCAGTACCGGGCCGAGTGATTCGGCAATGAAGCGGTCCCGCGCGCTCAGTGGCTGCGCCACGCCCTTGCCGCCTACGGCCAGGTTACCGCGCACCTCGCCACCCTGAGGAATGCGCGCCAGGCAAAACGGCACCGGCTGCCCGCCAATCACCAGCACCCGCTTGTCGCCCTGGGCAATCTCAGGCAAGAACTTTTGCACCATCACCGTCTGCTGACCTTCGCGGTTCAGGGTTTCGGTGATGCTGCCCAGGTTCAGGCCGTCGTCTTTGACACGGAAGATGCCGGCGCCGCCCATACCGTCGAGCGGCTTGAGGATGATGTCGCGGTGCTCGGCATGAAAGCGCCGGATGTCGGCTGCATCACGCGTGACCAAGGTTGGACCGATGAATTGCGGAAACTCAAGGATGGACAGCTTCTCGGGGTGGTCACGCACGGCACGTGGTTGGTTGAAGACCCGTGCGCCCTCTCGCTCGGCCTGCTCCAGCAGGTGGGTGGCGTAAAAGTACTCGCTGTCAAACGGCGGGTCCTTGCGCATCAGCACAGCGTCAAAGTCCTTGAGCGCCTGTGGCCGCTCGTCAGGCGGCTGTTGCGCGGCGCTGTACCAGTGCACCGGGTCGCCGCTCAAGGTGATGTCTCGCACGTAGGCGGTGACCGGGCCGCCACGCTGCCACATCAGGTCACGCACCTCGCACACGCTGATGGCATGGCCGCAGCGCTGGGCCTCGCGCATCATGGCAAAGGTGGTGTCCTTGTAGATCTTGAAGGACGCGAGGGGGTCGGCAATAAAAAGAAGGTTCATCAGGGCTCAGACGCGGTTACGCCCATACTGTTGCACAAAAAGCGTCAGGGCGCCGGCCAGCACGCCCCAGAAAGCGGCACCCACACCGGCGATCACGACGCCGCTGAGTGTCACCAGAAAGGTGATCAGCGCGGCCTCGCGGTGTGGCTCCTCTGCCAGCGCCACATGCAGCGCGTTGCCGATGGTGCCCAGCAGGGCCAGGCCGGCAATGGCCGCGATCAGTTCCTTGGGGAAGGCGGTGAGTACGGCGACGATGGTGGCACCAAACAGGCCGATCAGCACATAAATGGCGCCGCAGCACACGGCTGCGGTGTAGCGTCGTTGCGGGTCGTTGTGCGCCTCCCGCCCCATGCAGATGGCGGCGGTGATGGCGCTCAGGTTCAGGGCGAAGGCGCCAAACGGTGCCAGCAGCAGCGTGGCGACGCCGGTCAGCGTGATGACCCGTGAGATCGGTATGCCGCTGCCCGGCGCCGCACCGGGCTGGCGGTCGAAGCCGGCGGCCCGGATCGCCGCCACGCCGGGCAGGTTTTGCGAGGCCATGGTCACCACAAACAGCGGCAGGGCCAGACTGACGGCCGCACCGAGCGTAAAAACCGGCGCGACGAAGACCGGCCTTGTCAAGGAAAAATCGACGCTAGCCCCCGTGAATCCTTGGTTTACAGCTACGAAAATAATAGCAATTGCCAAGGTCAGCGGCACTGCATAGCGTGGCACCAGCCGCTTCCCGACCACGTAGCTGGCCAGCATCAGCAGCACCAGGGGCAGGGCCGTTTGCGCGGCGGTAAAGGCCTGCATCCCGAAACGGGCCAGCACGCCGGCGAGCAGGGCCGAGGCCAGCGCCAAGGGAAGCCGGTTCATGACGCGCTCGAACCAGCCCGTCAGGCCCGCCAGTGTGATGAACACGGCGCACACCAGGAAGGCGCCGACCGCCTCGGCCATGGAATAGCCGCCGGCCAGGCCGGCGGTGGCCAGCACGGCAGCGCCCGGCGTGCTCCAGGCCACCATGACTGGCTTGCGCAGCCACAGCGAGGGCACCAAGGTGCACAGGCCCATGCCCAGCCCCAGCGCCCACAGCCAGGAGCTGATCTGCGCCGGTGTGGCGCCGAACGCCAACGCCGCCTGAAACACGATCGCCACCGAACTGGTGAAGCCGACCAGCACCGCCACAAAGCCGGCGGTGAATGTGGACAGGCTCAGATCCCGGAAAAAATGCATGGACGGCCGTCAGATTTCGATCTTAGAGCCGAGCTCGACCACCGAATTGTTGGGCAGCTTGAGAAAGTCGGCCGCAGCACTGGCGTTGCGGTGCATCTGGGCGAACAGCTTCTCACGCCACTGTGCCATGCCACTGCCGATGGTCGGGATGATGGTGTCACGCGACAGAAAGTAGCTGGTGGTCATGTCGTCGAGTTCGCAGCCGCGCCCCTTGAGCTGCTGCAGGGCTTTGGGCAGGTCGGGTTCGTTCTTGAAGCCGTAGTGCACCACCACCTGCCAGCAGTCATGGCCCAGCGCCTCGATGGCCACCCGCTTGTCCATCCCAATCCAAGGCACCTCGTGGTTGCGCACAGTGACAAACAGGTTGTTCTGGTGGAGCACCTTGTTGTGCTTGAGGTTGTGCAGCAGCGCATTGGGCACGGTGCCCGGCTCGGCCGTCAGGAACACGGCTGTGCCCTCCACCCGGGCCGGCGGGCTCACAAACACGGCCTCCAAAAAGCCAGGCAGGTCAATGGCATCGTCGCGCAGGCTGGCATTGAGCAGGCGTCGCCCATCGTGCCAGGTCATCATCAGGGTGAAGATGGCGCCGCCAATCAGCAGCGGGAACCAGCCGCCGTCGAGCAGCTTGAGCATGTTCGAGGCCCAGAATGCGAGATCGACCACAAAGAAGAAGCCGGTGGCCGCAATGCACAGGGCCAGCGGGTACCCCCAGCCATAGCGGATCACAAAGAAGGTCAACACCGTGGTGATCAGCATGTCGGTACAAACCGCAATGCCGTAGGCCGCTGCCAGGTTGCTGGACGACTTGAACAGCACCACCGCCAGCACAATGGCCACGAACAGGCCCCAGTTGACGAAGGGCAGGTAAATCTGGCCCGTGTCCTTGACACTGGTGTGCTGCACTTGCAGGCGCGGCAGGTAGCCCAGCTGGATGACCTGCTTGGTCACCGAGAACGCCCCCGAGATCAGCGCCTGCGAGGCAATCACCGTGGCCATGGTCGCCAGCACCACCAGGGGCAGCAGGGCCCAGTCGGGCGCCATCAGGAAAAACGGGTTTTTGACCGCTGCCGGGTTCTGCAGCAGCAGTGCGCCCTGGCCAAAATAATTCAGCGTCAGCGCCGGCATGACCACCGCGAACCAGGCGATCCGGATCGGTCGCTTGCCAAAATGCCCCAGATCAGCGTACAGCGCCTCGCCGCCGGTCACGCACAGCACCACCGCGCCCAGGATGATGAAGGTCGTGCCCGGCTGGTGCCACATGAAACCCAGTGCGTAGTGCGGGCTGATGGCCCAGAGGATGGCGGGATTGGACTGAATGTGAAACAAGCCCAGCAGCGCGATGCAGGCAAACCAGACCAGGGTGATGGGCCCGAAGAACTTGCCAATGCCCGTGGTACCGCGTTTTTGCACCGCAAACAGCCCGAACAGAATCACCAGCGTGAGCGGGATCACGTAATTCTTGAACGCGGGGGAGACCACCTCCAGGCCCTCGACTGCCGAGAGCACCGAGATGGCGGGGGTGATGACGCCGTCACCGTAAAACAGGCAGGTGCCGAAAATGCCGACCACCAGCAGCACCCGGCGCAACTTGGGCTGGTCCTTGACCGATTGCGAGGCCAGTGCCAGCATCGCCACCAACCCGCCCTCACCGTTGTTGTCGGCCCGCAGCACCAACACCACGTATTTCAGCGAGACGATGACCGTCAGCGTCCAGAAGAAGATGGACAGAATGCCGTAAACGTTGTCAGGGGTGAAGGGCACATGCCCGGAACCAAAAACCTCTTTGACCGCGTACAGCACACTGGTGCCGATGTCGCCATAAACCACGCCGATGGCGCCCAGCGTGAGCGCGGTGAGAGACGATCTGGATACTGACACACATTGACCCGGCCCACTAATCAGCCAGGGTTCCGTTCCATGGGAAGCCGCCATTGTGCGCTCGCTGACCGCAACTGCAAGCGCTCTGAGAGGATTTGGCGGTACCGCCCCGCCATTTGTTGCAATGCAGCAACTGCGCGGCGCCGGCCACCGGCCCAGCACCCAGGTCAGGTGAAATTTTCAGCTTCGGGGTCAGTTGCTTCCAGCTCGTAGCTGGCGGCCAGCATGGCCAAACGTGCCACCACGCCGTACATGTAGAAGCGGTTGGGTACGCTCGCGCCGGGTTTCACGCCCGGTTGGGGCAAGTGGGTGCTCGGCTCAAAGGCCAGCGGCACAAAGCTGGCGCCCGGTGCACTCAGGTCCTCGTCCACCCCCCGGTCGGCATGGATGCGGTAGAAACCACCCACCACGTAGCGGTCCATCATGTACACCACGGGCTCCGCTACCGCATCGTGGATGCGCTCACGGGTCAGCACCCCCTCTTGCACGAGAATGTCCTGGGGGCTTGTAACGCCAGTGCGGCTTTGCAGGGTCTGTCCCAGCTCGGCCACGCTGCGGGCATCGCGCAAGGTGACGATGCCCATGTTGCGGTTGCCGCTGTCAGACTTGACCACCACAAACGGCTTTTCCTTGATGCCGTACTCCTTGTACTTGCGCCTTACCTTGGTCAGCACGGCATCCACCTGGGCACCCAGGTGGTCCAACCCGGCCTTGCTGCCCATGTCAACCTCGGCGCAGCGCTCAAAGATCGGGTGGATCAGCCAGGGGTCCACCCCGAGCAGCTTGCCCAAGCGTTTGGCCACCTCTTCATAGCACTTGGCGTGGGCGCTGCGCCGCCGCGTCGACCAGCCGGCGTGCAGCGGCGGCAGCAGGTACTGCTCGTGGATGTCCTCCAGGATGCCGGGCACGCCGGCGCTGAGGTCGTTGTTCAGCAAAATGGTACAGGGGTCAAAATCCTTCACGCCCAAACGGCGTTTGCCCCGGATCACCGGCTCCAGTGTGACGGATTCGCCGTTGGGCAGGGCCACGGTGGTGGTTTTTTTGATGTCCGGGTCAATCGAGCCGACGCGCACGTTCAGACCCGCCATGTGGAAAATGCGCTGCAGTTGCGCCAGATTGGCCAGGTAAAAGCTGCTGCGCAATTGGTTTTCAGGAATCACCAGCAGGTTGCGGGCTTCTGGACAAATCTTTTCGATCGCCGCCATGGCAGCCTGCACCGCCAGCGGCAGCATTTCGGGCGTCAGGTTGTGCCAGCCGCCCGGAAACAGGTTGGTATCGACCGGCGCCAGCTTGAAACCGGCGTTGCGCAGGTCCACCGCGCTGTAGAACGGCGGGGTGTGCTCCATCCATTCCAGCCGGAACCAGCGCTCAATGGCCGGCATCGAGTCCAGCACACGTTGTTCAAGCTCGTTGATGGGGCCGGTCAGGGCGGTAACCAGGTGCGGAACCATCGTGTTCTTTCTCGGGAGTTTGGTGTGGCCGTTATAGGCCAAGCTTAACTGGGGTCGAAGTGATCGGAATCAAGCTGGGGCAACGGGGGTCTCACGATGGCACTGCTAGCCGCTGCGGCGCAAGGCTAGGCACCGACGCTGCGGTCTGGCGCCAGCACGCAGCTACTGATCAGCCAGCCCCCATCTGCCTGGCGTTGCAAGGTGTACATGGCCAGCCAGGATAGTCCGCCAGCGTCCCGCATGTGAACGGGTTGCACCACCGCCGCGTCCAGCGACTTGGGCGTCAGGAACTTGAGATCGGCCGGGCGGTACACCACCGGGTAGGCCTGCCGCACCATGGCCATGAAATTCTCCGGCGTCTGAAATAGGGCCCGGATATTGGGCGCAGCGTAGGAAAAGGCGCGCTCTGCGTCATCGCCGGCAAACGCGGCCAGTTGGGCCCGTACGGTGGCCTGCACCGCCTGGCCATCTTCGGTGCTCACCGCAGCCCGACCTGGCAAAGCGAGCAGGGCAGCCCAAGCCAGTAAAGCCAGCAAGCTGGCGCGAAACACGGCGGACAGTTGACGCATGACGGTTTCTCCAGCAATGAACAAGTCGATGTCAGCCCCGCACTTCGCCCTCACCCAGCACGACGTATTTGAGCGAGGTCAGGCCCTCAAGGCCAACCGGGCCTCGGGCGTGGAACTTGTCGGTGGAGATGCCGATTTCGGCGCCCAGCCCGTACTCGAAGCCGTCGGCAAAGCGGGTGCTGGCGTTCACCATGACGCTGGCCGAGTCAACCTCGCGCAAAAAGGCCTGGGCGTGCATGTGGTCGCGGGTGATGATGGCGTCGGTGTGGTGGCTGGAATAGCGGTTGATGTGGGCAATGGCCTCGTCCAGCCCAGCCACCACCTTGATGCTGATGATGGGCGCCAAGTACTCTTCGCTCCAGTCGCTCTCTTGCGCCGGCACCAGTTTTGCTGCGGTATTGATAGCTGTACCCTCAAGCGTGTCAGGGGCTGGCGCCCGATTTGGCTCAAGAAGAGCCAGGGTCTCGGGGCAGCCGCGCATCTCCACGCCCTTGCCAGCAAAGACGGCGGCGATGCGCGGCAGAAACGCTTGCGCCACGCCGCGCGCCACCAACAGGCTCTCGGCTGCGTTGCAGGGGCTGTACTTTTGGGTCTTGGCGTTGTCGGTGACTTTGAGCGCCATGGCCAGGTCACAGGGGTCATCTATGTAAATATGACAATTGCCGTCCAGGTGCTTGATCACCGGCACCTTGGCATCGCGGCTGATGCGCTCGATCAGGCCCTTGCCGCCACGCGGGATGATGACATCGACAAACTGCGGCATGGTGATCAGCTCGCCCACCACGGCGCGGTCGGTGGTCTGCACCAGTTGCACGGCATCGGCCGGCAGGCCGCTATCGGTCAAGGCGCGCTGCACCAGCAGGGCCAGCGCCTTGTTGGAGTCAATCGCCTCCGAGCCGCCGCGCAGGATGCAGGCATTGCCGCTCTTGATCGACAGACTGGCGGCCTCGATGGTCACATTGGGTCGGCTTTCGAAAATCATGCCGAACACGCCAATTGGCACCCGCATCTGCCCCACCCGGATGCCGCTGGGCTGCTGGCGCAAACCGGTGATTTCGCCGATCAGCTCGGGCATGGCGGCGAGCTGTTCGCAGCCCTGGGCACAGGTTTCCAGCACCTGCGGCCCGAGCTTGAGCCGGTCTACCAGCGGCGCGGCAAGCCCGGCGGCGACAGCGCGCGACAGGTCCTTGGCGTTGTCGGTCTGTAGCGCCGGGGTGGTTTCGCGCAACAAGGCGGCGAGGCGCCTCAACGCTCTGTTTTTGGTAGCGGCATCCGCTTTAGCCATCAGGGCTGCAGCCGCTTTGGCTCGGGCCCCGAGGGCCAGGCTGTAGTCGCTGAGCTGCTGTGCGTCCATGACGGATCTGGCCCGCCCTACCAGGCGGCAATCGCGCCGTCGGTGCGCGGCTCGGTGCCGCCGCACAGCACACCCTGCGCGTTGCGCCAGATGATCTGACCACGGCCGAAGGCCAGCCGGTTGGCGGACCAGTTGACCTCATGGCCCAGCGCGGCCAACCCGTGGAACAGGTGCTCGGGCGTGGCGCGCTCGATGTTGACGCGCCGCCCGCTGTCCCACTCCCACCGCGGGGCGTCGAGCGAGGCCTGCGGGTTCAGGCCGAAGTCGATTGTGTTCATGACCATCTGCACATGGCCCTGGGGCTGCATGAAGCCGCCCATCACGCCAAATGGCCCAACCGCCGCACCGTCCTTGGTCAAAAAGCCGGGGATGATGGTGTGGTAAGGCCGTTTGCCGGGCGCCAGGCAGTTGGGGTGGTTGGCATCGAGCGAGAAATTGTTGCCACGGTTGTGCAGGCCGATGCCGGTGCCGGGCACCACCAGGCCGGAACCAAAGCCCATGTAATTGCTCTGGATCAGCGACACCATATTGCCCTCGGCGTCGGCCGTGCTCAGGTAGACCGTGCCGCCGCGTGGCGGCTCGCCTGGCGCGGGGCTGGCCGCCTGCGCGCCAATCAGGGCCCGGCGTTCGTCGGCGTAGGCGTCCGACAGCAGATCGGCGACCGACACCCGCATGTGTGCCGGGTCGGCAATGTGCGCCAGGCCATCGGCAAACGCCAGCTTGATCGCCTCGATCTGGCGGTGGTGCGTCAGCAGCGTGTCGCGCTCCTGAAAGTCAAAACCTTTGAGGATGTTGAGCGCCAGCAGCGCCACCAGGCCGTGCCCGTTGGGCGGGATTTCCCAGACGTCGTAGCCGCGGTAATTGACGCTGATGGGTTGGCACCAGTCCACCTGGTAAGCGGCCAGGTCGTCCAGCGTCAAATGACCGCCGGCCGCCTGCACGCAGGCGGCGATCTTCTCGGCCAGCGCGCCGCGGTAAAAACTGGCAGCGCCAGTTTGGGCAATGTCTTGCAGCGTGTCGGCATGGCCGGCCGAGCGCCAGACCTCACCCGCCTGCGGCGCCCGCTCGGGTGCAAAGGTGTCAAACCAGGGCTTGAAGTAGGGCGCCTTGAGCTCCTCGCGGAACAGCCGCGTGGCCTGCTGCCAGGCAAAAGCCACCATGGGCGATACCGGAAAACCATCGCGCGCCAATTCCACCGCACGCGCCATCGAGGTGGTGAGGGGCAGCCTGCCAAAGCGGCTGGCCAGCGCCGCCCAGGCCGCCGGCGCGCCCGGCACCGTGACCGGCAAGGGCCCGTACTTGGGCATGCTGGTGTGGCCCAGACCGGTCAGGTGGTCCAGCGTGAGGCTGCGGGGCGACGGACCGCTGGCGTTCAGCCCATGCAGTTTGCCGCCGTGCCACACCAAGGCGAAAGAATCGCCACCGATGCCGTTGGCGGTGGGCTCGACCACGGCGAGCGCCGCTGCCGTGGCGATGGCGGCATCAACCGCGTTGCCGCCAGCCTGCAGCACCGCCAAACCGGCCTGCGCCGCCAAGGGCTGAGAGGTGGCGACCATGCCGCGGTTGGCATAAACCACCGTACGGCGGGAGGCGTACGGGTAATGAGTAGCATCAAAGTTCGTCATAGTCACACGATGGTAGCATTCAGAAATTCCCGATTTTCCCTCAGCCCTGCTCCCATGCCCTGCTTGCCACCACACTGTCTCCAGCCAGCTCCACTTGGCCTTGCCGCATGACTTGGTCCATCCTGGCCCGTGACACCGAAGGCCGTTTCGGTATCGCCATTGCCAGCAAGTTTTTCTCGGTCGGCTCGCTCTGCATGCACACCCAGGCCGGGGTTGGAGTCTTGGCGACCCAAGCCTTGATGAACCCGCTGTATGGCCCCCAGGGCTTGGCGCTGCTGGCGCAGGGGCTCTCGGCCCAGGCGGTGGTCAATGCCTTGACCAGTGCCGACGCTGGCCAGGCCCAACGGCAGCTGCACGTCCTGCCGGCCCGCGGCCCAGCTGCGGCGCACACCGGCAGCGCCTGTGTCGACTGGTGCGGCCATACGCAGCGGGACGGTCTCAGTGTGGCCGGCAACATGCTCGCCGGGCCCCGCGTGATCGAGGCGACGGCCGAGGCCTTTGCGGCCAGTGCCGGGCAGCCGCTGGCCCTGCGCCTCATCAGCGCCATGCAAGCCGGGGAAGCTGCGGGTGGCGACAAGCGCGGCAAACAGTCGGCAGCGCTGCGCATCCAGGGCCTGCAGGACTACCCCGAGCTGGACTTGCGGGTGGACGATCACGCCGAGCCGCTGGACGAGTTGCAGCGGCTGCACGACAAGAGCCTGGAGCGCTTCCAGCCCTTCATTGCCTGTTTGGCCACCCGGGAACGGCCCGCCGGCGAGCTGGAGCGCAGCCGCATCGAGGCCCATATCGACCAATTCCACGCGGCCTGGCGTGCCCGTGCCTGAGCGTGGCGCTGCTTGAAGTCACCGACCTGAGCACCCGCTTCGTCACCGACGGCGGTGAGTTCGCCGCGGTCGATGGCATCAGTTTTTCGATCGAGGCTGGCAAAACCCTGGCCATTGTGGGCGAGTCGGGTTGCGGCAAAAGCGTCACCTCGCTGTCCATCATGGGGCTGGTTGGGCCGCCTGGGCGGGTGGCGGCGGGCTCGATCCGGTTCGACGGGCGCGAGCTGGTCGGGCTGGCGCCGGCCGAGATGCAAGCCCTGCGCGGCAATGCGCTGGCCATGATTTTCCAGGAGCCCATGAGCTCGCTCAACCCGGCCTTCACGGTGGGCGAGCAGATTGTCGAAGTGCTGCTGCGGCACCGGCAGATCGGCCGGCACGAGGCCGAGGCGCTGGCGCTGGCCATGCTGGAGCGGGTGCGGATCCCGGCAGCGGCCCAGCGCTTTCATGAACATCCCCACAAGCTGTCGGGCGGCATGCGCCAGCGCATCATGATTGCCATGGCGCTGGCCAATTCGCCCCGGCTGCTGATTGCCGACGAACCCACCACCGCGCTGGACGTCACCATCCAGGCGCAAATCCTGGAACTGATGAAGAGTTTGCAGCAAGACAGCGGCACGGCGGTGATGCTGATCACGCACGATCTGGGCGTCGTGGCCGAGGTGGCTGATGAGGTGGCGGTGATGTACGCCGGACGCATCGTGGAACAGGCACCGGTGGCGGCGCTGTTCAGCCAGCCACAGCACCCCTACACCGTGGGTCTGCTCGGCTCCATGCCGCGGCTCAATGGGCCGCAGACACGGCTGGCAGCCATTCAGGGCCAGGTGCCAGGACTGTTCGAGCGGCCGGCTGGCTGCAGCTTTGCCGCCCGCTGCCCCTTTGCCTTGGCGCGCTGCACCCAAGAGAAGCCACCGCTGCGTGCGCTGGGCGGCCAGCATCTGGCCGCCTGCTGGCTCGCGCCGCTGGATGTTGACGCGCTGTTGCCCCCAGGGGTTGAAGTTGCCCACGCATGAGCACCCCAAGCACCATGACCACCACACCCCTGCTGCAGGTCAGCGGCCTGGTCAAGCACTACCCGGTGCGCCGGGGCCTGTTCAGCCGCATGACCGGTGCGGTACGGGCGGTGGACGGCGTGGATCTGACGCTCGAAGCTGGCCAGACCTTGGGCGTGGTGGGAGAGTCGGGCTGCGGCAAATCTACACTGGGCCGGCTGGTGTTGCGCCTGATTGAGCCCACACAGGGCCGTGTGGTGTTTGCCGGCACCGACCTCGGCCTGCTGGGGCCAGCGGCCTTGCGGGCGCAACGGCGGCAGATGCAGATCATCTTCCAGGACCCCTATTCTTCGCTCAACCCGCGCATGACCGTGGGCCAGATCCTGACCGAGCCGCTGCGTCTGCACGGCCTGCATGGTGGCCGGCATGCCGAGCGGGTCGCCGAACTGCTGCAGACGGTGGGCCTGGCGCCTGAGCACGCCGGACGCTACCCGCATGAGTTTTCGGGCGGCCAGCGCCAGCGCATCGGCATTGCCCGCGCACTGGCCGTGGAGCCGAAGCTGATTGTCTGTGACGAGGCGGTGTCGGCGCTGGACGTCTCGGTTCAGGCGCAGGTGGTGAACCTGCTGCAGGATTTGCAACAAAGGCTGGGGCTGGCCTATATCTTCATCGCCCATGACCTGGCGGTGGTCAAGCACATTGCCAGCCACATCGCCGTGATGTACCTGGGCCGGGTGGTGGAGTTCGCCGCCAAGGATGCGCTCTTTGCTGAACCTCGCCATCCCTACACCCAGGCCCTGCTGTCCGCCATTCCGGTGCCTGAGCCCGGCAGCCAAGGTCAGCGCATCCTGCTGGCGGGCGATGTCCCAAGCCCGGCCAACCCGCCGCCGGGCTGCCCGTTTCACACCCGCTGCCAGCATGCGCGTGACAGTTGCTCGCAAGAGCCGCCAGCGCTGATCGGGCCCGACCAGCATGCCGTGGCCTGCCACTTTTGGCGCGACATCAAGGTGCCCGCCCTGGTGCGCAGCGCGTCCGTCAACACCCGGCTGCAACGCCTGCAATCCGCTTTTATCAACTGAGTTCATTTACAGAGAAGGAAACCATCATGATCAAGAAATCCCTGGCGGCAGCCTCGCTGCTGCTGCTCGGCCTGGCCCAGGCCCAGACCCTGCGCATTGGCCTGGCCGAAGACCCCGATGTGCTCGACCCGACCCTGGCACGCAGCTTTGTCGGCCGGGTGGTGTTCTCGGCCCTGTGCGACAAATTGCTGGATGTGGATGAAAAGCTCACCATCGTGCCGCAGTTGGCCCAAAGCTATGAGTGGTCGGCCGACAGCAAGGCGCTGACCATGAAAATTCGCCCTGGCGTGACTTTTCATGACGGCGAAAAACTCGACGCTGCTGCCGTCAAGTTCAACATCGAGCGCCACAAAACAATGCCTGGTTCCAACCGTCGTGGCGAGCTGGGCCCCGTTGCCAGCGTCGATGTGGTCGACCCGATGACCGTGCGCCTGAACCTGAGCGCACCGTTCACCCCGCTGCTGGCCATTCTGTCCGACCGCGCGGGCATGATGGTCTCGCCCAAGGCCGCGCAGGCGGCCGGCGACAAGTTCGGCCTCAAACCAGTCTGTTCGGGCGCCTACAAGTTTGTCGAGCGGGTGGCGCAAGACCGCATCACGCTGGAGCGCTACGACGGCTACTGGAACAAGGCCGCCATCAATTTCGCCAAAGTCACCTACACCCCGATCCCCGACGCCACGGTGCGCCTGGCCAATCTGAAGTCCGGCCAGCTCGATTTCATCGAGCGCATCGCCTCATCCGATGTGGAAAAACTGGAGGCCGAGAAGAAGTTCAAGGTGTCTCGCATCACCGAAATCGGTTACCAAGGCATCACCATTAACATCGGCAAAAGCGACAAGGCGCAGCAAAACCCGCTGGGTCGCGACCCGCGGGTGCGTGAAGCGTTTGAGCTGGCGCTGGATCGCCAGGGCCTGGCCCAGGTGGTGATGGACAACGAGGCCAAGGTGGGTAACCAGTGGGTGTCCCCAACCAACAGTTATTACGCCAAGAACGTGCCTCTGCCTAAGCGCGATGTCGAGAAGGCAAGGGCCCTGCTGAAGGCCGCTGGCGTGCCCAACCCGAGCTTTACCCTGGTCGCGCCCACCACCTCGGAAGCTCAGCGCATTGCGCTGGTGATCCAGGCCATGACGCGGGATGCCGGCTTTGACGTGAAGATCCAGTCCGCCGAATTTGCCACTTCGCTCAACATGGCCGACAAGGGCGACTTTGACGCCTATGTGCTGGCCTGGAGTGGCCGCCCTGATCCGGACGGCAATCTGTACAGCTTCCATGGCTGCAAGCAACCGCTGAACTACGCCGGCTACTGCAACGCCGACACCGACAAGCTGCTGGACCAATCGCGTGCCGAGCGTGACCCGGCCAAGCGCAAGAAGCTGTTTGAACAAATCACCGCGCAGGTCATGAAAGAGCGGCCTGTGATTTACCTGTACCACCGCAACTGGCTGTGGGCCTACAGCCCCAAGCTCAGCGGCGTGCGCGAGATCCCGGATGGTCTGCTGCGCGTCAGCGGCCTGAAGCTGGCGCCCTGACCGCCAACGCCCCATGTTCGAGTTCCTGCTCAAGCGAATCGCCAGCATCATCCCGACGCTGGTGGTGGTGTCGATGCTGATCTTCGGGCTGCAGCAATTGCTGCCTGGTGATCCGGCCAAGATCCTCGCGGGCGAGGAGCAGGACCCGACCGTGGTGGCCTACCTGCGCACCAAACTGCACCTGGACGAGCCGCTGCCTGTGCGTTACGGCTACTGGATCGGCGGTGTGTTGCAGGGTGACCTGGGTGAGTCGGTGCGCACCCAGCAGCCGGTACTGAGCCTAGTGTTGCAAAAGCTGCCGGTCACGGTGGAACTCGCGCTGCTGGCCATGACCATCGCACTCCTGATCGGGATCCCCGCCGGCATTGTGTCGGCGGTCGGTCGCGGCACGGTCTGGGATACGGCGGCCAATGTGCTGGCGCTGTGGGGCATCTCTACGCCCAATTTCTGGTTGGGCATCCTGATGATCATGCTGTTTTCGGTGCAGCTGGGCTGGCTGCCGGCATCGGGTTATGTGAGCCCGTTCGAGGATCTGGGGGCCAACCTGGCGGCCATGATCATGCCAGCGTTTGTGCTGGGCAATGCCATTGCCGCGGTGCTGATGCGCCACACCCGCAGCGCCATGCTGCAGGTGATGTCGGCTGACTATGTGCGCACCGCCCGCGCCAAAGGGCTGAGTGAGCGGGTGGTGGTGCTCAAGCACGCGCTGCGCAATGCGCTCACCCCCATCATCACGCTGGGCGCGCTGGAGCTGGGCACCCTGCTGTCGGGTGCGGTGCTGACCGAGCAGGTATTCACCATCCCCGGCTTTGGCAAGCTGATCGTCGATTCGGTCTTCAACCGCGACTACGCGGTGGTGCAGGGCGTGGTGCTGGTCACGGCCACCACCTACATTGTGCTGAACCTGCTGGCCGACCTGGCCTACTTTGCCGCCAACCCGCGGCTGCGGGGCTGAACCGGTGGCCCGCGTGACCGCGAGTCCGAGCCAACTGGCCTGGCGCCGTTTTGCGCGCCGTCGGGCTGCCCTGCTCGGCGTGGCCATTGTGCTCGGCTTTATTGTGCTGGCGCTGGGTGCCGCCTGGATTGCGCCGCTGGACCCGATTGCCACCAGCTGGGGCGCGCTGCGCAAGGCGCCCAGCGCCGCGCATTGGTTTGGCACTGACGAGATCGGGCGCGACGTGTTGTCACGCGTGATCTGGGGCACCCGTGCCTCCCTGCTCGCGGGCGTGGTGTCGGTCTCGATTTCGCTGCTGCTGGGCGTGCCGATCGGCCTGGCGGCTGGTTTCCTGGGTGGGGCGGTGGACACGGTGATCTCGCGCATCACTGATGCCTTTCTGGCCTGTCCGTTCCTGATCCTGGCCATCGCCTTGGCTGCGTTTCTGGGGCCCAGCCTGAGCAATGCCATGATCGCCATTGGCGTATCGGCGACCCCCATCTTTGTACGCTTGACGCGCGCCCAGGTCATCAACGTCAAGGTCGAAGACTACATTGAGGCCGCGCGTGCCGTGGGCAACCCGCCGTGGCGCATTGCGCTGCGCCACGTGCTGCCCAACATCACCGCGCCGCTGATCGTGCAGGCCACCTTGGCGATTGCCGCCGCAGTGATTGCCGAGGCCAGTCTGTCCTTTCTGGGCCTGGGCCAACAGCCGCCAGCGCCCAGCTGGGGCAGCATGCTCAACACTGCCAAGAACTATGTCGACAATGCGCCTTGGATGGCCATCTGGCCCGGGCTGTCAATCTTTCTGCTGGTGCTGGCCTTCAACCTGGTGGGCGACGGGCTGCGTGACGCGCTCGATCCGCGCCAGCGGTAGCACAGCGGCTTTCAGGGAATTTATCCTTGTCAATCAGGGATTGATGTTCCATGATGGCAAGGATGTTTACTCGTCATATCTACGTACCGGTCCAACGGGGTTGCCGAAGTGGATCTGATTCTGCAGCGCCCGGTCGCCAGCCAGCTTGTGCTTAAATTCCTGCAACGCCATCCGCTGCCGGCATGACGCTGGCAACCCTATCGTTGAGTCACCGAAACACCATGTCCGCACCAAGCCTTAGCCCTAACACCCTTGTGGTTCAACAACTCGCGCCAAAGGGCGTGTTGCGCGCCGGCATCAACATGAGCAACTTCCTGCTGGTCAACGGAAAGACCGAGAGCGGCGACCCGGTGGGCGTGGCACCCAGCATGGCGGCCGAAATCGCGCGCCTTATTGGGGTGCCCCTTCAACTGGTGCCGTTCGCCAACCCGGGCCTGTTGGCCGATGCGGCGGGTACCGACACCTGGGACATCGGCTTGTTCGGTGCCGACCCGCTGCGGTCGCAGGCCAGCGCTTTTACCCCCGCCTATTGCGAGATCGAAGCCAGTTATTTGGTCCCGCCCGGGTCGCGCTTGAAGTGCGTGGCTGACGTGGATCAGCCTGGTGTGACGATCGCCGTGTTCGCCCGCAGTGCCTATGGGCTCTGGCTGGAACGAAATAACCAGCATGCGACGCTGCTGCGCTGCGACGCAGGCGGTGCGGCGCTCGATCGTTACCTCAATGACAAGGTCGACGCACTGGCCGGGCTGCGGCCTGGGTTGATCGGTGAGTTGGCCAAGACGCCCGGGCATGTGATCCTGCCGGGCGGGTTCATGGCCGTTCAACAGGCCATTGCTTGTGGCAAGGGCCAACCCGAAGCCGAGGCCTTTCTCTACGCCTTTGTCGAGGACGCCAAGGCATCGGGGTTGGTAGCCAGCCTGATTGCCCAACACAAGGTACAGGGCTTGTCGGTGGCGCCAGCGGCTTAAGACAAATTTTGTTCGGCCTGCGCCATCTGCGCCACCAGGTAGTCAATAAATACCCGCACCTTGGCTGGCAGCAGCCGGGTGGCGGTCAGGGCGTAGGCTTCCACCACGGGGGGCGTCCAGTCGGGCAGCACCCGCACCAGGCGCTGCGAGGCCAGATCGGCCTGGAGCCAACTGTCGGCGGACTGCACGATACCCTGGCCGCTCAAAGCCAGTTGGTGCAATAAACCGCGGTTGTTGGCGATGAACTGCCCGCCCACCTCAACGCTTTGGCTGCTGCCGTCCCGGTGGAACAGGACCCAGGGCGCGTCCTTCATGCGCAGGCAGTCGTGGCCTGCGAGATCCTGCGGCTGGGCTGGCACGCCGCGCCGCTGCAAATAATCGGGTGCGGCCACCAACACAGTACCCAACCTGGCGATCGGACGGGCGATCAGGCTCTGGTCTTTCGGCGGCCCCATACGAATGGCCACATCGACCGGGTCACCGACCAGGTCGGCTTGGCCCGGTGTCAGATTGAGATTGAAGCGGATGCCTGGGTAGCGACGGGAAAAATCAGCCAGCAAGGGACTCAGGTAAATCACGCTGAAATCAACTGGCAAGGAGGCCCTGATCACGCCACTGGGCCGCGCTTGCAGGTCGACGAGTTCCTGGTGCGCCAGCGCCGCCTCCTGAATGATGCGCTTGCAGTTGTCGAAGTACAAACGGCCGCCCTCAGTCAGCTCGACGCGGCGCGTGCTGCGGTGGAACAGGCGCAGGCCCACATCGCGCTCCAGCTCGGCGATACGCCGTGACACGGTGGAGTTGGGCAAACCCAGCACGTCGGCGGCCCGCCGAAAGCTGCTGGCCTTGGCCACCTCGACAAAGAGGTGCATGTTTCTGAAAACTTCCATGACCGGATTGTGCCGCCAGTGCAGCAATCCATTCCATTCTCTGGGCTTTATCCCGCCAGCAATGCTTCCGACAATCCCTTCATCGATCCACTCAGCCAAGGACCCCGCCATGAACCCGTCAAACCCAAGGCCCGTCGCCGGCACCGCTGCCAAAGTAGGTGGCTGGCTCTTTGCCCTGTGGGGCCTGCTGCACATCTGGGTCGGCGCCGAAGGCGCCCACCAGTACCTGACCGGCAGCACCACAGCCCTGTGGAACATGCTGATCGGCGGCCGCGCCGTGCCCCGGGCCGCCTTTGTGCACGCCACCGACGCGACCACCCTGTTTGCACAGGGCCAACTGGTCCTGAATTTTTGCCTGGATGTCGGCGGCTATGGCGTGCTGGGGTTTTTCGTGGCCTGGTTGATCATCCAACGAGCCTCCTGGACCGGCTACCTCATCGGTCTGGTGGCCATCGGCATCTGCGACCTGGCGTTTTTGTTCGCGCTGGTCTTGTCTGGTGTCATCGAATTCAATGCCGGCACACTGGGCGGCCCAGTGCTCTGGTTCCTGGCCATCCTGATCACGCCCTTCGGCCTGCCGGCCTGGCGCCGGGCCTGAGACTGGTACAGACGAACTACCGTCATCATCATCATCACCATCCCCACTCGAAGGAGCCTCTGCATGACAACACTCCATCCCAGCGCTTCACCCAACGCTGCACCCAAAGGCTACTGGATCGTCTTCGCCACTGTCAACGAGCCCTCGCGCTTCGGCAATTACACCAGCGTCGCGGGCCCGCTGATTGCCGCCCAAGGCGGCCGCGTATTGGCGCGTGGTGACGTCGCGGTCGTTGTCGAGGGTTCGGTGCCAGGGCGGCCCTATCTCATCGAGTTCCCGAGTTACGCGGCAGCGCAGGCCTGCTTTCACTCTGCAGGCTACCAGGAGGCCACCGCTCTGCGCGCCGGCGTGGCGCAGTTCCAGATCGTCATCGTCGAGGGGTTTGCACCGCCGGCATCGTCGCCGCGTTAATGCCTACACTGGCCATATCCGATCTTCTGTTTGTACATGTCTACCCCACGCCCCATCACCACCCGTACCCTCGGTCGGCGTCACGGCCCAATCACCCGGCTGATGAGTCCGGGCGACATCGGGCAACTGATCAAGCCGTTCATTTTTCTGGACTATGTGGAGGCCCCGGCGGGCGGCGGGCCCAATTTCGGCTTTCACCCGCACTCCGGCATCGCCACGCTGACCTACCCACTGACTTTTGACCTCCGGCACGAAACCTCGTCGGGCCAGGTGGATGTGGTTCGCCAGGGCGGCATTGAGTGGATGGCGGCGGGCCGCGGCATCTGGCATCGGGCGCAACCGGTGGCGACCGATGCGCCGGCCCAGACCTTGCAGGCGTTTCAGATCTGGTTCGCGCTGCCGCCTTCGCATGAATTGGCGCCCGCTTCAGCCCTGTTCCTGCAGCCCGACCAGGTACCGGTCGCCGGCCCGGTGCGGGTGCTGCTGGGTGCCTGTGGTGAAGCCGTCAGTCCGATACCGGCGCCCTGGGACCTGAACTATTACTGGGTCACCCTGCAAGATGGCGAGCGCTGGCACTACCAGCCACCGGCCACGCACCCAGTTGCTTGGGCCTTTGCCCAGCGTGGCAGGCTGCATGTCGCCGGCGCCGAGTTGGTGCGCGAACTGGTGGTGTTTGAAGAGGGTCACGCCGGCCTCGACTTTGAAGCCGAGGGTGACTGCGGGTTTTTGCTGGGCTCAGCGGCCCAACATCCCCACGATCTGGCGCTGGGCCCCTACTCGGTGCACAGCTCGGCGGCCGCCCTGGCCAGCGGGGTGCGGCACATTGCGGAACTGGGCGAACCGCTGCAACAACAAGGACAACTGCCATGACTGCCGAATCCGTGCTGAGTTTCTGGTTCGTAGAGATCGAGGCCAAACAGTGGTGGACCAAATCGGCCGAGTTTGACCAGCTGATCGCGGCCCGCTTTGGCAGCCTGCACGCCGCTGCTGCCCGCTGCGAGCTGTATGCCTGGCGGGAGACCCCGCCGGGCCGGCTGGCCGAAATCATCGTGCTGGACCAGTTTTCGCGCAACATGTACCGGGACCAGCCCCAAGCCTTTGCCTGCGATGCGCTGGCACTTGCGCTGGCGCAAACCGCTGTGGCCACGCAGGCCGATCGCCATCTTGAGATCCGGCAAAGGGCCTTCATCTACATGCCCTATATGCACAGTGAATCGCCCCTCATACACAGCGATGCGCAGGCACTGTTCAGCCAAGCTGGGTTGGAGAGCAGTCTGGCCTCCGAGCAACACCACAAGGCCATCCTCGACCGCTTTGGGCGCTATCCGCACCGCAACGACATCCTCGGGCGGTCCTCGACCGCCCAAGAGCTTGAATTCCTGGCCGGGCCGGGCTCCTCCTTTTGACAGTTTTTCATCCCAACCGTGAGGTGATGGCGAGCATTCCCGCGCTATTCATTTCGCCCCAGATGGCTGGCGCGACCGAGTCTGCGCTGGTGCTTGAGGCACACACAGCAGGCACAGCATCTGCGCAAGGCGGTGCAGCGCCTGCCAGCTGTCTTGCGGCCAGTGGGCCTGCTTGAGGCCCTTGACGATGCCATCTACCACATGGGCGGCCTGTAAGAGCTCGGTCAGCTTCACCTCGGTCAGCCTGGGCAAAACGCGCTCGAACAGGCGCTCCTTGACGCCCCAGACCCGGTTTTCACGCAGGGCCATCGGCAGGGGCCGGCCGGCGGCCATCGCATCCTTGACGCGCTTGAGCGACCGGATGTCCTCACTGAGCGCATAGTGCACCAGCACCTCGGCCTCGCCCTCGGCCTTGAGACCGTCCAGCATGCGCTGCACCCGCCCTACCTGGCCGGCCAGCACCGCCTCAGACAGCTTGAACACATCGAACCGGGCGACATTCAGCACGGCGGACGCCACCTGCGCCAATGACAGCTCACCGCCCGGGTGCAGCAGCGCCAGCTTCTGGATTTCCTGGTGTGCTGCCAGCAGATTGCCCTCGACCCGGTCAGCAAAAAATTGCAGGGTGCGCTCACCCTCTTCGCCCGCGCGCACGTGCTGGCCCTGGGCCGAAAGCCGTTGCGCAATCCAGGGCGGCAGCGCCGCCCGCTCCACGGTGTCCACCTGCACGGTCACCCCCTCGCCTTCGAGTGCCATGAACCAGGCGCTGGCGCGTGTGGCCTTGTCCAGCCTGGGCAGCAGGATCAGGGTCAGCATGCTGTCGTTGCCCCGCGCCGCTTGGGCCAACTGCTGCAGCGCTGCGCTGCCCTCTTTACCCGGTTTGCCAGATGGAATGCGCAACTCCAGCATTTGCCGGTCGGCAAACAGGCTCAGGCTGCCACCGGCGGCCAGCACCTCGCTCCAGTCGAAATGGGCACCAGCCACTGTGTAAGAACTTCGCTCGGTGAAACCTTGGGCGCGGGCGGCGGCGCGTATCGCGTCAGCCGCCTCCTGAATCAGCAAAGGTTCATCGCCAAACAGGGTGTAGAGGCTCTTGAGGCCACGTTGCAGGTGGTTACCAAGCTGGCTGGTGGCGAGCTGCATGGTGCTCAGGGTGGCGTCAAAGACTTCACCGCTGCCAGCCGCCGCAGCAACTGCTGCACGATGTCAGACTGCATGTCGCGGTAGAGCAGGCTCTCTTCGGCCTCCTTGGCCAGCACGGCTGATTCGTTGAAGCTGATGTCACGTTGCTGCAGGATGTCGGTGGGTTCGATCAGCGGCAGGCCCTGCGGCGTGCGCAGGCTAAAGCGCAGCCGAATGCGCAACTGAAATTCCCGTACCTGGCCTGAGGCGTTGACGCCCACCACCGTTTTCTCCCGCTGCTCCTGCAACAAGTCCAGCACCACCTGGGCCTGGGTCAGCGGCTCATCTTCTGCGAGCACGCGCACCGAGGCGGCCAGGTAGCGCCGCAGTTCAATGGCCAGCGGGCCGCCCGGTTGCGGCAGTACCGCGATCTGGCTGAAGGCGTAGGTCTGGCTACCACGCAGCCTGAAACCGCAGCCGGCCAGGGCCAACAGGGCAGCGGCTGTGGCAGCAAGCGCGGGGCGGCGTTGCATGGGCGGCTCGCTCAGACCACCAGATTGACCAGCCTACCTGGCACCACGATGACTTTTTTCGGCGTGGCGCCGCCCGCCAGTTGGACGAAAACCTCGTTGTCCATCGCCAACCGCTCGATGGCCTCGCGTGATGCATCCGCAGGCACCGTGATGGCACCGCGCAGCTTGCCGTTGATCTGCAGCATCAGTTGGACCTCGTCCTGCACCAGCGCGCCTGGGTCGACACGGGGCCAGGCGGTGTCGAGGATGTCGCCCAACACGCTGGCATACCCCAGGCCCTGCCACAGGTTGTGCGCAATGTGCGGCGTGGCCGGGTACAGGCAGCGCAGCAGGATGCCAAAGCCTTCGATCTGGGCCACGGCGCCACCTGGCGTATGGACGGCCTTGAAATCGTCCAGCGCATTGATCATCTTCATGGCGCCCGACACCACCGTGTTGTACTGCATGCGCTGGTAGTCGTAGTCCACCTGCTTGAGCACGGCGTGGATCTCCAGCCGCAAGGCCCGCGCCTCTTTGCCAAAAGGCACATCTTTCAGGCTCCTGGCCCCCGCCACGGCTGCCTCCAGTGCTCCTTTATCCATAGCAGCCAGTTTGCTGCCGAAGTTCCAGACCCGTTTCAGAAAGCGGTAGGAGCCCTCCACCGCCGCATCGTTCCACTCCAGCGTGGCCTCAGGTGGGGCGGTGAACATGGTGTACAGGCGGGCGGTGTCAGCACCGTACTTCTCGATCAGGTCCTGCGGGTCGACCCCGTTGTTCTTGCTCTTGCTCATGGTGCCGACCCCCTCGTAGGTGATCAGCGTGCCGGCCGGCAACTCGCCCTTGGCCGCTTTGAGGCGGGCGCCCGTCACCCGGCCAGTCTCGTCGTGCTGGTCTTCCACCTCCTGAGGCCAGAAGTACTCTACGCCGCCCTTGTCGCCCTTGCGAGAATAAATGTGGTTAAGCACCATGCCCTGCGTCAGCAGCTTGGTGAAGGGTTCGTCCACCTTGACCAGGCCGAGGTCGCGCATCACCTTGGTCCAGAAGCGCGCATACAACAGGTGCAGGATGGCATGCTCGATGCCACCGATGTACTGGTCCATCGGCATCCAATAGTCGGCACCACCGGCCACCATCGACTGCTCATTCTTCGGGTCGCAGTAACGCATGAAGTACCAGGAACTGTCGACAAAGGTGTCCATGGTGTCGGTTTCCCGCCGCGCAGCCTTGCCGCAGACCGGGCACACCACACCGGCATGAAAGCCCTCGTGCTTGTGCAGCGGGTTGCCGCTGCCATCGGGCACGCAGTCCTGTGGCAGCACCACCGGCAGGTCTTTTTCCGGCACGGGCACCGCGCCGTGCTCGTCGCAATGGATGATAGGAATCGGCGTGCCCCAGTAGCGCTGGCGGCTCACGCCCCAGTCGCGCAGGCGCCAGGTGGTTTTGGTTTCGCCCAGGCCGAGCGCGGCCAGATCCGCGGCCACCGCCGCCACACAATCCTTGAACCGCAGGCCGTCGTATTTGCCCGAGTGGATGGCCAGGCCCGTGCCTTTGTCGCCATACCAGTCCTGCCAGCGGCTGGCATCAAACACTTGGTCGCCGACGCTGACCACCGGCTGGATCGTGAGGCCGTATTTCAGGGCAAAGGCGAAGTCGCGCTCGTCGTGCGCCGGCACCCCCATCACGGCGCCGTCGCCGTAGCTCATCAGCACATAGTTGCCAACCCACACCGCCATGGGCGTGCCGGTGAGCGGGTGCGCCACCGACAGGCCAGTGGCCATGCCCTTTTTCTCCTGGGTCGCGAGCTCCGCCTCGGTCGTGCCGCCGCGCTGGCATTCCTCGATGAAGGCGGCCAGCCCCGGGTTGGTCTGCGCCGCATGCTGCGCCAGTGGGTGCTCGGGCGCCACCGCACAAAAGGTCACCCCCATGATGGTGTCGGCCCGGGTGGTGAACACGTACATGCGGCCGTCACCGATCAGCGCGCCGTCGTCGCCCCGGATGGCGTGGGTAAAGGCAAAGCGCACGCCCTCGCTCTTGCCGATCCAGTTTTCCTGCATCAGCTTGACGCGCTCTGGCCAGCCCGGCAGCTTGTGCTGCACGTGGTCCAGCAACTCCTCGGCATAGGCCGTGATCTTCAGGTAGTAGCCCGGAATTTCACGCTTTTCTACCACGGCGCCGGTGCGCCAGCCCTTGCCGTCAATCACCTGCTCATTGGCGAGAACGGTCTGGTCCACCGGGTCCCAGTTAACGACCTGGGTTTTGCGGTAGGCAATGCCTTTTTCCAGCATCTTCAGAAACAGCCACTGGTTCCATTTGTAATAGCTGGGGTCGCAGGTGGCAATCTCGCGGCTCCAGTCGATGGCCAGACCCATGGCCTGCATCTGCTGCTTCATGTAGGCGATGTTGTCGTAGGTCCACTTCGCCGGTGGTACCCGGTTTTTCAGGGCGGCGTTTTCGGCCGGCAGGCCGAAGGCGTCCCAGCCCATGGGCATGAGCACGTTGTAGCCGTTCATGCGCAGGTAGCGCGTGAGCATGTCGTTGATGGTGTAGTTGCGCACATGGCCCATGTGCAGCTTGCCACTGGGGTAGGGCAGCATGGAGCAGGCGTAGAACTTCTTCTTGTCAGCGTCTTCGGTCACGCGGTAGGCATCGTGCGCCGTCCAGTGACTTTGCGCCGCTTGCTCAACGGCGGTGTGTTTGTATTTGTCGTCCATGGGCATTCAAGGGTGGGGCGGTGGCAGCACCGCCGGCAGGCAATTTTAGGGTTTGGCGGGCAGGCGGCCGGGGTCGGCCACGAACCCGATCCGGTTCAGGCCGGCCTGCTGGGCCAGGCCCATCACTTCGACGATCCGGCCATAGGGCACCTGCTGGTCTGCACGCAAGCGCAGCTCGGTGTCCGGTCTGGCTTGTGCGGCCTGGCGCAGCTGGCCGAGCAGCTGGTCCATGCCCACTGGCTGGTCGGCCAGAAAGACCTGGCCAGCACGGTCCACCACCAGCGTCAGGGAGCGTGGCGCTTCACCGGCACTGGCGGCCGAAGTCTTGGGCAAATCGAGCTTGATGGAACTGGCCAGCAGCGGCGCGGTGATGATGAAGATCACCACCAGAACCAGCATCACGTCGACCAGCGGCGTGACGTTGATTTCGCTCATCGGTGCCGCGCCCTGCGAGCGCTCGAGACGGCCGAATGCCATGGCGTTGGTCCTTGCCGCTCAGTCTGCGGAAAAACCCGGACTCAGCGCGAGTTCCCGCAGGTCGAGTGCAAAGCCTTCAAGCTCGGCTTCCAGCCGCCCGATCAGCCGCCCCATCACGTTGTAGGCCAGCACGGCCGGTATCGCCACCGCCAGACCGGCGGCGGTCATGATGAGCGCCTCGCCCACCGGCCCCGAAATCTTGTCGATGCTGACCTGGCCGGCGTCGGCAATGCCAATCAAGGCCCGGTAAATGCCCCAAACCGTGCCCAGCAGCCCGATGAACGGGGCGGTGGCGCCGACCGTGGCCAGCAGCACCTGTCCGTACTGCAGTCGCGCCAGCACCCCCTGCAGGGCGTCGCGCAGCACGCGGGTCAGTTGCTGACCCCGGTCGCCCGCCGTGGCCAGCGTACCAATTGCGCCTGTTTTAAGAGCATGAACCAAAGGCAGCACAAGGGTTTCCCGGTCAAAAGCCTTGAGGGTTGGCAGCACGGCGCTGACCGAGGCCCCCTGCCAGAAGGCAGCGATGCCGCGCTGGATGTCAGCACTGGCGCGCTGCAGCAGCCAGGCTTTCCAAAGAATCACCACCCAACTCGCCATGGACAGCAGCAGCAGCAGCAGGGCCACCGACCGGCCGACCGCATCGCCCTGCCAGAACAGCTGCACCAGGCTCATCGCAGCTGCAGTACATCAAACATGTCAAACAACCCCTGGGTCTGTCCGGCCAGGAAACGCGTGGCGCGCAGGCTGCCCTGGGCGTAGGTGGCGCGGCTGGAGGACTTGTGTGTGACCTCGATGCGCTCGCCAGTACCAGCAAACAGCACGGTGTGGTCGCCCACGATGTCGCCGCCACGAATGGTCGCGAAGCCGATGCTCGACGGGTCGCGCTCCCCGGTCACGCCCTCACGGGCGTAGACCGCACAATCTTTCAGGTCACGCCCCAGTGCGGCGGCGACCACCTCACCCATTTTGAGTGCGGTGCCCGAGGGCGCGTCCACCTTGTGCCGATGGTGCGCCTCGATGATCTCGATGTCATAGCCGGTGGCCAGCGCCCGGGCTGCCATGTCGAGCAGTTTGAGCGTCACGTTCACGCCGACGCTCATGTTGGGCGCCATCACGATGGCGATGTCGCGCGCAGCAGCGGCAATCTCGGCTTTTTGCGCGTCACTGAACCCGGTGGTTCCGATCACCAACCGCCGACCCAGCTCGCGGCAGGCGCGCAGGTGGGCCATGGTGCCCTCCGGCCGGGTGAAGTCGATGAGGGTATCGGCCCCGGCCAGACCCTGGTGCAGCGCGGCGGTGATCAGCACGCCGCTGGCCTGCCCCAGAAACGCCATGGCATCGGTGCCGATGGCCGGGCTATCGGCCCGGTCGAGCGCACCGCCAAGCTGGCAGTCGTCGGCCGCCCGGATGGCTTCGATCAACATTTGGCCCATACGCCCCGAGGCGCCGGCGACGGCAATGCGGTGCGGCGACAAGTCAGTCATGGCCGGCCGGTTCCGCTCACGGATTGCCCGACTCAAGCGGTGGATAGCTCGCTGGCAAGGGAGGCAGGGTTTTGGCTTCTGCCGGCTTGGTCGGTGCCGGTCGCTGGCTCATGGCCTCTGGCGGCAGTTCCAACAGCGGCACTTTGCCCGACTTGCGGCCCGAGTCGAGCGAGGCCACGAATTCCGCCTCGGTCGGCATCGCATCCGCTTCGATGCGGTCCAGGCTCTCGCCCTTGAAAAACACGGTCAAGCGACGCGACTGCGGCGCCACGCCCTGGCGCCAGAAGGTGAAGACATAGTCCCAGCGGTCGGCGTGGAAGACGCTGGTCAGCAGGGGCGTGCCCAGGATGTCACGCACTTGCAGACGGTTCATGCCGGGCTTGATGGCCGCGACCTGTTCTGCCGAGACAAAATTGCCCTGCACGACGTCCGCTTTGTAAGAGGTCAGAACATTGGCGGCCCGGACGCTGGCGCTGTCAAAGGAGCCGCAGGCCACCACGCTGATCCCCACCGCGAGCAACAGGCTCAGCCGGACGAGGCGGACGCAGTGGACTGGGAGGACAGGCATGGGCACAGTGATGACGATATGATGATTGCATTGTACTGTTTGGCTTTGCCAAGGTGGCACGTGCCAAGGACCGGCAAAGGGCCTCGATGACCAACATTGACGAACTCAAAAACACCGGGCTCAAGGCCACCCTGCCACGCCTGAAAATTCTGGAGATCTTCCAGAAAGGGGCGCAGCGCCACATGACGGCCGAGGACGTGTTCCGGGTGTTGCTGCAAGAGCGCTCCGATGTGGGTCTGGCCACGGTGTACCGTGTGCTGGCGCAGTTTGAGCAGGCCGACATCCTGACCCGCAGCAACTTCGAGAGCGGCAAGGCCGTCTATGAGCTCAATGAGGGCCAGCACCACGACCACCTGGTCTGCCTCGACTGCGGTCGCGTGGAGGAGTTCTACGACGCCGAGATCGAGCAGCGCCAGCAATCGGTGGCCAAGGCCAAGGGTTTTGCCATCGCTGACCATGCGCTCAGCCTGTACGCCCATTGCACCCGGGAGCCTTGCCCCAACCGGACGCGTCTGGCACCTGCGCTGGGCTGATCCGTCAGGGGACCTTGTCTGAGTCCATCGCCAGGCGGTGGCGCTCGACAAACTCCTGGTAGGTGTCGATGCCGCGCAACTGCAGGATGGTGTTGCGCACGGCCGCCTCCACCAACACAGCGATGTTGCGGCCGGCCACCACCTGAATGACCACCTTGCGCACCGGCACCCCCAGCACGTCCTGGGTCAGTGGTTCGTAGGGAATGCGCTCATAGTCGCGCTCTAGCGTTTCGCGGCGCACCAGGTGCACGATCAATTTCAACCGCATCTTGCGGCGCACCGCGGTTTCGCCAAAGATGCAGCGGATGTCCAGCAGCCCGATGCCACGGACCTCCAGCAGATTCATCAGCAGCGCCGGGCAGCGGCCTTCGATGGTGTCCTGATTGATGCGGAACAGGTCCACCGCATCGTCGGCCACCAGACCGTTGCCGCGCGAGATCAGCTCCAGCCCGAGTTCACTCTTGCCCAGCCCCGATTCACCCGTGATCAGCACGCCCAGACCGAGAATGTCCATGAAGACGCCATGCATGGAGGCGCGATCGGCGAAATGCTTGGACAGGTAAGCCCGCAGCACGTCGATCACGAAAGCTGACGAGCCCTGCGTGGCGAACATCGGAATCTGGGCCCGCTCACACATCGACACCAGGGCGTCCGGGGCCGACTGGCCGTCCGCCAGCACCAGTGCCGGCGGCTCCAGGGTCACAATCCGGGCAATGCGCCGCGCGCAGTCCTCGGGCGTGGCATTCATCAGGTAGGCGATTTCCCGCTCACCCAGGATCTGGACCCGATAAGGGTGGATGTAGTTGAGGTAACCCACCAGGTCGGCACCGGAGCGGGCGGCGCGCACCGCCACCTCGTCGAAGCGGCGCTCAGATGCGCCCAGACCGGCCACCCACTCCCACCTCAAGGTCCCGCGAAACTCCTCAAACAGGACATCAGCGCTGACGACTGTGGGCTTCATGCCGGCTGCGCCGACCGCCAGTTGGCAATCAAGCCATGCAGTTCGATGGCGGTCGGGCTCGCGGCAAGCTTGTGCCGCAAGCCGGCGTCGCTCAGCATTTCGGCAATTTCCGAGAGGATTTCCAGGTGTTTCTGGGTGGCGGCTTCGGGCACCAGCAAAAAGATCAGCAGGCTGACAGCCTCTTCGTCGGGCGCATCGAAGCCGATCGGGTGCGCCAGCTGGAACACAGCGGCCATCGGCGCCTTCAGACCCTTGATGCGGCCATGCGGTATGGCCACGCCGTGCCCCAGACCCGTTGAGCCCAAGCGCTCCCTGGAAAACAGGCTGTCTGTGACCAGCGCTCGGCTCAAGCCGTACAGACCCTCAAACAGCAAGCCGGCTTCTTCAAAGGCCCGTTTTTTACTGGTCGCATCAACGCGCACCAGCACCTGCGCAGCAGGCAAAATAGATGCAAGACGGTTCATCACAGGCCGGATTATGCACCCAGGCCGAGCGCGAAAAAACGGCCAAGCACCTGCCACCGCCCACAGGCCATGGCAGGGGGCCGAGACGGGTCACATCAGGCGTTTGGGCGCCTCGTGGTGGTGGTCCTTGACACGGTCTTTGTGGCGCACCACCTGACGGTCGAGCTTGTCAATCAACTCGTCAACCGCCGCATACAGGTCCGCGTGCGAGCTTTCGGCGAACATGTCGTTGCCCTTGACGTGGATATTGCATTCAGCGCGCTGCCGCCCCTCTTTTTCCTTTTGCTTTTCTACCGACAGCAGTACCTTGACATCGACCACCTGATCAAAGTGTCGAACGATGCGATCGAGCTTGCTGGTGACATAGGTACGCAGGGCCGGAGTGACTTCGAGGTGGTGACCGCTGATCGTCAAATTCATGGAATAGCCTCCTGATGGACACGGGTTGGGAAAGCACGCTGGATTCACTATGCGCCTAGCCCCGCTGAAAAGCAATTGTTTTTTCTTGCGTCATGCCAAAGGGCGCGAAGATTGCCAGGGCGCCCTTGACCCGGCACAATGCCGGCGTGAGTTTGGACACCATCATCCATGCCAGCCTGCGCGAACCGCTCCAGGAGCGCCACAGGCCGGTCACGGCATTGGTGCTGATGGGCGGCGGCGCCCGCACGGCTTACCAGGTGGGCGTGTTGCGGGCCTTGGCCACCCTGCTCAAATTGCAACCTGGCGCAGCCCCGGGCTTTCCGTTCCATGTGCTGGTTGGCACATCAGCCGGCGCCATCAACGCCAGTTGCTTGGCGGGCTACGCCACGGAGGGCCTGGGTGCCTTCGAGCGTCTGGCGGGCTTTTGGGACGCCCTGCGCTCCGCAGACGTTTACCGGCTTCAGGTCTCGCCCTGGGCCCGGCTGCACAAATTCATCACCGCCTGGAGCCTGTCGCAACAGGCGCGCCGCAGCGGCGCGATTCTGGACACCATGCCGCTGGTCGACACCCTGCACCAGGCGATCTCCCTGACCGGGGTTGAAGATGCGCTGCGCCAGGGCACGCTCGACGCACTGGCGGTGACCGCCTCCAGCTACACCAGCGGCGTCCACTGGACCTTTTGCCACACCCACCAGGACGACCCGCTACAGGGCTGGCGCCGGCCGGGCCGGCGCGCCGAGTTCCAGCCCATCACCATCGAACACTTGATGGCGTCCAGCGCCATTCCTTTCCTGTTTCCCGCCACCAGCCTTTTCGTGGACGGGTGCCAGGAGCACTTTGGCGATGGCTCGATGCGGCAGGTGTCGCCGCTGTCGCCGGCCATGCACCTGGGGGCGAACAAGGTGTTGGTGGTGGGGGTGGGTCAACCCGAACGCCCGGGCCTGGGCGCAGACCGCACCGCCGCCCGCCGCCGCCCCACACTGGGCAGCATTGCCGGGCATGCCATGGCCAGCGTGTTTCATGACACCTTGCAAGCCGATGTGGAGCAGACCAGGCGTGTGACCGAGACCATCCGTCAATTGCCGCACGCCGCTGCCGCCACCCTGTCATACCGGCCGGTGGAGGTGCTGGCCATCCAGCCCAGCGGCTCGCTGGATGGTTTGGCGCAACAGCACCTCAAGGAGTTGCCCGTTGGCACCCGTCACGCGCTGGGTGCCCTGGGCGTGCTGCGCGGCGGCGGCGGGGCCCTGGCCAGCTATTTGCTGTTCGAGCCGGGCTTTGTGCAGGCGCTGATCGGCATGGGTGAAAGCGACGCCCTGGCCCGCAAGGACGAGTTGCTGCGCTTTTTTGGCGGCGCATGAGCCCGTCGGGCCGCGATGCGATAATTAGGCCATCTTCACTACCGGCGAACGCTCCTTGGAAAACTACCCCAGTTGGTAGCTTTCAACTCCCTTGACCGCATCGGGGGGTTGGAAGCCGACACCCACCACCCCACGCCAGATGCCCCTCATCACCGGGAGTGAGCCATGCTCAATATCTTTTCGCTCGCCAACGGTCGACTCTTCCAAGAAGAAATCGAATCGCTGGAGGAGCTGTCCAAATTCCAACCCATCTGGGTTGACCTGGAATCGCCCTCGCTGGAAGAAAAGCGTTGGGTCAAACAGTATTACGGTCTGTCCATTCCTGAAGATGCGATGGACGAGGACATCGAGGAATCCGCCCGCTTCTACAAGGAAGACAACGGCGAACTGCACATCCGCAGCGACTTCCTGATTGCCGACGACGCCGAGCCGCGCACGGTGCGGGTGGCTTTCATCCTTAACCTGGAAAACAACGCGCTCAAGAGCCGAGGGGTGCTGTTTTCCATCCACGACGAGGATGTGCCGGTGTTCCGCCTGCTGCGCATGCGCGCCCGCCGGGCGCCTGGCCTGATTGAAGACGCCAAAGAGGTTCTGCTCAAGCTGTTTGACGCTGACGCCGAGTACTCGGCCGACACGCTCGAAGGCATTTACGACGAACTTGAAAAAGTCAGCAACAAGGTGCTGGCCGGCGATGTGACCGACGCCATGGCCGGCGAGGTGCTGGGCGCCATTGCGCGCCACGAAGACATGAACGGCCGCATCCGGCGCAATGTGATGGACACCCGGCGCGCGGTCAGCTTCATGATGCGCAGCAAGATGCTCAATGCCGAACAGTTCGAGGAGGCGCGCCAGATCCTGCGCGACATCGACTCGCTGGACTCGCACACCGCCTTCCTGTTTGACAAGATCAACTTTTTGATGGACGCCACGGTCGGTTTCATCAACATCAACCAGAACAAGATCATCAAGATCTTCTCGGTGGCCAGCGTGGCGCTGCTGCCGCCCACCTTGATCGCCAGCATTTACGGCATGAACTTCAAGTTCATGCCCGAGCTGGACTGGTCGCTGGGTTACCCCTATGCGCTGGCGCTGATGGTGGCCAGCGCGCTGGTGCCCATGTGGTACTTCCGCAAACGCGGTTGGCTCAAATAAAAAAGGGCGCCAGCCCTTGTCCCACTTGGCTTTTTAGCTACTATTTTGGTAGCAATTGCACAAAAGCCGCCATGATGGCGAGGGCATAGGGGCTGGCCACGTCCCGCACAAAGCGTGGGAAGTCGACATGGGCTGCATCATCGGCCCGGTCCGAGATCGTGCGCACGGCGGCAAAGGGCAGGCCGTAGTCAAAGCAGACCTGGGCCACTGCTGCCCCTTCCATTTCTACCGCCAGAGGCGCGTGGCCGCCAGCCATCAGCCGCTGCTGCAGGCCCTGCAATTCAGTGACGCCCGAGACAAAGCGGTCGCCACTGGCGATCAGCCCGGTGTGCACGGTCGAGCGCACCTGCCCGCTGATTTGGTCAAATTGGCCTTCAAGCCTTGTCGCAGCTGACTCTGATGCTCTCAAAAGTAGAGCGGTCAGGGCGGGATCGCAGGCCAGTCGGCTGCGCCCATAAAGCGGAATCTCAAAACGGGGGAACAGCGGCGAGGCATCCAGGTCGTGCTGCACGAACTCTGTGGCCACCACCAGGTCGCCTACCCGAACCCCGGGGCCTATGCCGCCGGCCACCCCGGTGAACACCACATGGGTGGCACCCAAACCTTCAATCAGGGCGGTGGCGGTGGTGGCCGCTGCCACCTTGCCAATGCGCGACAAGGCCAGCAGCACCTCGTGCCCCTGCCACTGGCCGCGCCAGACTTCGCGCCCGGCCCGGCGCAGGCACACCGGCTGCAACAGGCAGGCCAGCAGGCCCTGCTGCTCCTCGGCCAGCGCGCTCAGGATGGCCAGCGTCGCCACAAGGTCACCTGGCGACGGTCTGGCTTACTCGATGGCCTTGCCCATGTCCTCCACCACCTTTTTGGCGTCGCCAAACACCATCATGGTCTTGTCCATGTAGAACAGCTCGTTGTCCAGACCGGCATAACCAGCCGCCATCGAGCGTTTGTTGACGATCACCGTCTTGGCCTTGTAGGCCTCCAGAATGGGCATGCCGTAAATGGCGCTGCCCTTGACGTGGGCCGCAGGGTTCACCACATCATTGGCGCCCAGAATGATGGCCACGTCCACCTGGCCGAACTCGCCGTTGATGTCTTCCATCTCGAACACCTGGTCGTAGGGCACCTCGGCCTCGGCCAGCAGCACGTTCATGTGGCCCGGCATGCGCCCGGCCACCGGGTGGATGGCGTACTTGACGGTGATGCCTTTTTCAGTAAGTTTGAGCGCCAGTTCCTTGACGGCGTGCTGGGCCCGCGCCACGGCCAGGCCATAGCCGGGCACGATCACCACGGTCTCGGCGTTGCTCAGCACAAAGGCGGCGTCGTCAGCGCTGCCGCTCTTGACCGAGCGCTGCACCGCCGCACCGGCGGCGGCCGCGCCGGCCTCGCCGCCAAAGCCGCCCAAAATCACATTGAAGAAGGAGCGGTTCATGGCCTTGCACATGATGTAGCTCAGGATCGCGCCCGAGCTGCCCACCAGCGAGCCGGCCACGATCAGCATGGCGTTGTTCAGGCTGAAGCCGATGCCGGCCGCCGCCCAGCCCGAGTAGCTGTTGAGCATGGACACCACCACCGGCATGTCGGCGCCGCCAATGGGGATGA
>JBAXMQ010000007.1:0-56440 GCA_037134215.1 Betaproteobacteria bacterium | reverse complement strand
ATTTCGGTGGGCGGCATCGTGGCTAACCGCAAAATGTTTGGCCAGGGCATTGAGGCCGACCACCTGCCACACACCCAGCTGGCCAGCAACGCCTTCTCGCGCGGCATGCCCGAAAAAGGCGCCGAACTGGCCGACGACCTGCTGCGCCTGATTGCGCTGCACGACGCCTCCAACATCGCCGCCGTCATCGTCGAGCCCATGTCCGGCTCGGCTGGCGTGGTGGTGCCGCCGGTGGGCTACCTGCAACGCCTGCGCGACATCTGCACCGCCAACAACATCCTGCTGATTTTTGACGAGGTCATCACCGGCTTTGGCCGCATGGGCGCCTATACCGGCGCGGAGGCCTTTGGCGTCACGCCTGACATCATGAACGTGGCCAAGCAGATCACCAACGGCACGCAACCGCTGGGCGCCGTGCTGGCCAGCAAAGACATTTACGACACCTTCATGGCCGCCGGCGGTCCGCCCTACATGATGGAGTTTGCCCACGGCTACACCTACTCGGCGCACCCGCTGCCCTGCGCGGTGGGGCTGGCGGCGCTGGACATCCTGGTGCGTGAGAACATGATCGACCGGGTTAAAGAGCTCACCCCCCATTTCGAGAATGCGGTGCACGGCCTCAAGGGTGCCAAGCACATCACCGACATCCGTAACTTCGGCCTGGCAGCAGGCTTCACCATCGCCGCCCACCCTGGCGAGCCCGCGCGTCGGCCCTACGAGATCGCCATGGCCATGCTGAAAAAAGGCTTTTATGTGCGCTATGGTGGCGACACCATCCAGCTTGCACCGCCCTTCATCAGCACCCCGGCGCAAGTCAGCACCCTGCTCGACGCGCTGGGCGAAACCATCCAAGAAATGGCCTGAGCCCAGCTCGCTGACCCCCCTGTTCGTCTTTTGATAGCACCATGTCCACACTCCCCACCATTCCCCACCTGATCGACGGCCAGCGGGTTGCCGGCGGCAGCCGGGCGCAAGACGTGTTCAACCCGGCCACCGGCCACGCCGAAAAGCGCGTGCTGCTGGCCGACAAGGCCACGGTCGAGCAGGCCATTGCCAGCGCGCAAGCCGCCTACCCGGCCTGGCGTGCCACGCCGCCGCTCAAGCGCGCCCGCGTCATGAGCAACCTCAAAGTGCTGCTGGAACAGCACGCCGATGAACTGTGTGCCCTGGTCACGGCCGAGCACGGCAAGGTGCTGGCCGATGCGGCGGGCGAGTTGCAACGCGGCATCGAGAACGTGGAATACGCCAGCTACGCGCCCGAGCTGCTCAAGGGCGAGCACAGCAAAAATGTGGGGCCGGCCATCGACTCTTGGAGCGAGTTCCAGGCGCTGGGCGTCACCGCCGGAATCACGCCCTTCAACTTCCCCGTGATGGTGCCGCTGTGGATGTGGCCCATGGCCGTGGCCTGTGGTAATACCTTTGTGCTCAAGCCCTCCGAGCGCGACCCGAGCAGCGCGCTGCGCGTGGCCGAGCTGGCGCTGCAGGCCGGCCTGCCGCCGGGCGTGCTGAATGTGGTGCAGGGCGACAAGGAATCGGTGGACACCCTGCTGACCGACCCGCGTGTGAAGGCCGTGAGCTTTGTCGGCTCCACACCCATTGCCGAGTATGTGTACGCCACCGGCTGTGCCGCCGGCAAGCGGGTGCAGGCGCTGGGCGGCGCCAAGAACCACGCCGTGGTGATGCCCGACGCCGACATGGCCAATGCGGTCAGCGCCATGATGGGCGCGGCTTATGGCTCCTGTGGCGAGCGCTGCATGGCGGTGCCGCTGATCGTGGCCGTGGGCGACGCGACAGCCGACGCCATGATCGCCGGCCTGAAGGCCGAGATCGCCAAGATGAAGGTGGGCCCCGGCACCGACGCCAGCAACGACATGGGCCCGCTGGTCAGCAAGCCGCATTTTGAGAAGGTCAAGGGCTACGTCAACCAGGGCGTTTTGGAGGGTGCCACCCTGCTGGTGGACGGCCGCGGCGTCAAGGTGCCCGGCCATGAAGAGGGCTATTTTCTGGGCCCCTGCCTGTTTGACAACGTCAAGCCCGGCATGGTGATTTACCAAGAAGAAATCTTTGGCCCGGTGCTGGGCATCGTGCGGGTGCAAACCCTGCAAGAGGCCATGGACCTGATCGACGCCCACGAGTACGGCAACGGCACCTGCATCTTTACCCGTGACGGCGAAGCGGCCCGCTACTTCTCAGACAACATCCTGGTCGGTATGGTGGGGGTGAATGTGCCGCTGCCGGTGCCGGTGGCCTACCACTCATTCGGCGGATGGAAGCGCAGCCTGTTTGGTGACCTGCACGCCTACGGCCCCGACGCCGTGCGCTTTTACACCAAGCGCAAGACCATCACCCAGCGCTGGCCCTCGGCCGGCGTGCGTGAGGGCACGGTGTTCAGTTTTCCGAGTAACCGGTAAGCAGCTTGGGCGGCCGCTGGGCCGTCCAATTTTGTGACTTCGATCACCCCATGACCCAACAACATGATGTTGCTGGCCTCGGGCGTCAACTTTGGCTTTGCGGCATCCCTTCGTGACCTGGTCTGCGGCAGCATTTCAGTGGGTCAACCCTAAGGCGTGGGTGATGCCGGTGGGCTATTTCAGCACCTACGTGCCCGCCGGCGGAGGCGTTGCCGACGTTGCCTTGGCCTCTTTGCTCTTTGCCGGCATCAACCTGCCGACATGTGGCGTTTGGGCCTTGATGTGCCAACATTTGCGCCGTTTTTTCAATGCCGATATGCGCTTCACAATCGGCTTGTCCCAGGACAGGTTGCTGCACGCCTGGCGTTAACATGGCGTGAGCGTTTGCGTAACCTTAACCCACAAGCAGGAAAGACAACGATGAATTTCACGCATTGGCCTTGTAAAGTTCTGGCCGGGCTCGCGATGATCCTGGCCGCAGTCGCCGCTCCAGCGGCCGACTTGATCGCCCCAAAAGAAGGCGCCTGGGTCGTCAAGAATTTCAAGTTTCATACTGGTGAAACCTTGCCCGAGCTCCGATTGCACTACACCACCTTGGGCGACCCCAAGGGTGAGCCGGTGCTCATCCTGCATGGGACCACGGGCTCGGGCGCAGGCATGCTGGGCGCAGCATTCGGAGGCGAGCTGTTCGGCTCGGGTCAACCCCTGGATGCGAGCCGCTACTACATCATCTTGCCCGATGCGATAGGCACCGGAAAATCCAGCAAACCGTCAGACGGGCTGCGCGCCAAGTTCCCGCAGTACAACTACGACGACATGGTCGAAGCGCAGTACCGGCTGATCACGGAGCACTTGGGGCTCAAGCATCTTCGTCTGGTGCTGGGCAACTCGATGGGTGGTATGCAGACCTGGATGTGGGCGCAACGCTACCCTGACATCATGGACATTGCCGTCCCCATGGCCTCGCTGCCCACCGAGATGTCGGGGCGTAACTGGATGCTGCGCCGCATGCTCACCGAATCGATTCGCAACGACCCCGAATGGATGGGCGGCAACTACGTCAATCAGCCGCGCAGCCTGCAGTTCGCTTCGGTCTTTTACGGGGCGGCCACTATCGGTGGCAACCAAGGCTTGTTCAAAATTGCGCCGACGCGTGAAAAAGCCGATGCGCTCCTCAAACAGCGCCTGACGGGCCCCTTCGCAGGCGATGCGAACGATCACCTGTACCAGTGGGAGTCCTCCCGCGACTACAACCCATCGCCAGGACTGGATCGAATCAAGGCCACCGTGCTCGCCATCAACTCTGCGGATGACGAGCGCAATCCACCGGAGCTGGGCGTTCTTGATCGAGAAATCAAGCGTGTCAAGAACGGGCGCGTGCTTTTGATTCCCGGCAGCCCCGACACCTTTGGCCACGGGACCACCGCTTTCGCCAAACTCTGGAAGACTGAACTCGCAGAACTGATGCAGTCGGCGCCTCGCACGGGTCAATGACCTTCGGCGCCCGGCCTGCGCGCTGAAGCGGCTTCGGGTCCTCGACCGGCGCTGCTGCCGACCCAGTTCTGCCTCTCGCACTGCCATAGGCAATGGTCAAAATGCCGAGACGGCTGCAGGTCGCAGCCATCTCAAAGCGCCATCCTGACGAATGGCATAACTTGCGTTAAACAAGTTATGCCATTACACTTGCATTTCACAAGTGATTGAGCTGGCCGCCTCCTGCTGTGGTCGGGCAGTAGCCTGATGAATCCTGTTTCCCCAACCCTATTTCGAGAAAAATCATGACCGCTGACCTCTGGATTTTGTTAAGCCTTGCCTTGTTGACGGAACTGCTCACCTTGCCGCCCCTTGTGGCGCGCGGTTCGGTACCAGGCGGCATCAAGTGGATCTTCTACAACCGCGACACGGTCCTCGAAGGTGTAGCGGCATGGGGTGGAAGGGCTATTCGCGCCCACGGCAATCTTGCCGACAATCTGGCGATATACGCTGCCGTCATCGGAATAGCCCATATCACTGGCGCTACCAATGGAGTGACGATGGCTGCAGGGATGGTGCTGCTCGGCGCGCGCGTGCTGCACGCCATGGTCTATATTGCTGGTATTCCTTATTTGCGAACCGCAGTATTCGCGGTCGCACAGTTGGCGATGCTCGTCTATGTCTGGGAAATCATTGCGCATTTCACCGCGCGTTAAAGCCACTGGCCGCGATACGGCGGCAATCAATGCGCCCGCCATGGACGCGGTGGATTGGCGCTCAGTGTGTCCGATCAGTTCAGCTTTGGACGTGCTGGGTGACAAGTGGTCTCTACTCATCATTCGCGATCTGTTGATTCACGGGCCTCGTACGTATTCAGAGCTTCTTGCCTCGCCAGAGCACATCTCGACCAACATCCTCGCGTCAAGACTGAGCTTGCTGACCTACTTGAAACTGATTGAAAGAACCAACCCTCACGGGACCGCGCGCAATAACGCCTATCAAGTCACGGAAGGTGGTGCCGCCTTGCGGCCTATCCTTGATGGCGTTGCCAAATGGGCGCAAGCCCACCTTAAGGACTTTCACAGCGACATCGTATAGATGGGGCCGTCAGGCAATGGCTCGGTCAGGTTCAAGCGGCATGGCGACGGCCGACTGTTTTGGGCTCACGTGCGCAGCCTCCTAACATCGTCGGCTTCAACAGATAAAGGTCGGATTTGCCATGTACGCAGCCTCCAAACATCTCGACGACCTTGAATGGACGCACTGGCCACTCGATCTGATGGCGATACGCGGCAAGGCCCAATGGAAAGAGCTGCTGGGCAGCGCGTCCGGGTGCTAGAACGACATGACCATGGGCGTGGTTCGCCTCAGAAAAGATGAGTCGCTGGAGCCTCATTGCCATTCACAGCCCGAAACGTATTTCACCCTGTCAGGACGCGGCACGGTCACCATTGACAAGGTGGTGCACAGCGTTGAGCCCGGAAGAATGTTGTTCATTCCGGGCAACGCCCGGCACCAGATCAACAACGTCGAGGATGAGGACCTGATGATCCTTGATGCGTTTGCCATCAGTGACTTCAGCAAGGTTCAGTACCACTTCTGAGTGAGCCCTGTCGCTCACAACGCTCAGTGGTAATCGTCCTCCCGTTGATGGCGGACGGCGCCAATGATGACGGTGGACTTGTCCACAACCTCGAACAGCGCGACATAGCCGGTGTGGCCAAACGGGATGATCAGTTCTCGAACAAAAGAACTGGGGCCCACCTTACGACAGGCAAACGGCGACGACGCCAAAAATGCGATGCCGTCCTTGATGGCCTGCACGGCCTTTCCCGGGATGTCGATGTCGCCTGTTTCGCTGTCCAACTCACGTTGCAGCGCGAAGTCAAACAGTCGCTCCAAATCAAGTGCTGCCGCTTCGCTGAACACAACCCGGTAGGTCATCCGCCGCCCTGCGCCTTGACCTGCCTGGCCGCCTCCAGTTTGGCTTCCAGCTTGGCAATCAGCCGTTCGGCGGGAATACCGTTGCCGTCGCGCTGGGTCGCCTCGATAGCGGCCATACCGCGCCGAATGAACTCAGCCTGGTTCTTGCGCTTGGCGACCGTGGCTCGAACCGCGTTTTCGACGAATTGCGACAACGATTCACCTTGCTCCAGTACGCCTTCGAGTTCGAGCCGGAAATCAGGGGCAACACGGATGGGGGGGAGCGTTGCAGTTTTCATGACCTGATTGTATTGCATATGCTATGCAAATTCGCTCCTTCAAAGCGCGCCGCTGTTGCGGCAGGCGGCTTGGGTGCACCGGGCGTCTACAAGAACCCGTCAATCCGCGCCGACGTGGCACTCCCGCCGCAGCAGCGCCAGCGCGTCGGCCAGGGTGTAGCCGTGGTCGCTGGTGAGGGTGGTCAGGGCTTCGTCCAAAAAGTTGTCCCACAGCGCTTGGTAGGCCTGCTGGTGCTGTTGCGGCGCGTGCTCGGCAATGTAGTGGCTGGCCAGTGCCGGCTGCAGGCCGCTCTTGCGGATTTTGCGCAGCAGGGTGGTGGCGCTTTTTTCGGTCAGCAGGGTGCGGGGGCTGGCACCGGCTGCCACACACAAAAACAGCGTCAAGAGCGAGCCGTCGTCCTGATGGCCGGCGGTGGCCTTGTGCCAGGCGGCTGAGACGGCGCGGTCAAAGTGGTCCACCTCGCTCAGGGCGCCTTCCAGCCAGAAGTAACGGCCCAGAAAGCTGGGCGTCTGGTCAAACAGCTTGCGCGGGCTAAAGGTGGCATCCAGAATTTTGGGCAGATCGCCCTGCACCGACTCGCGCAGGGCGGTCACCACCGGCACAAACTGCGCTGGCAGGTGGGCGGGCAGGGCAATGGTCAGCGGCCGGGCCTTGGGCGTTCCCTGCGCTTTGCGCAGGGCGCTGATCAGGGCGGCAAAAGCGGTCCAGTCGGGCATCTCGCTGCGTTTGGCGGTGGCCAGCAGCAGGGCGGTGCGGATCACGGCCTCGGCGTCGGTGCCGGCCTCTGCCAGTTCGCTGGCGTCCAGGCCCAGCTCGCCTGCCAGCCAGATGGCAGCATCCAGCACCAATACCGCCCGGCTGCGCTGCGCCAACTCGGTCTGGTAATCGGTCAGTGGGCGCAGTGACCATTTGGCCAGCAGCGGAATGTGCGCCTTGCTGAAATCGCCGCGCTCGTTCATGCCAAAGTGGCTGTTCTGCGGCATCACGATCAGGGCCTTGAGCATCTCCGAGCCGCCCTTGGAGCGCGACAGCAGCGAGTGGTCGCGCAGTGCCTCAGCCGCCAACTGTAAGTCGCCGCCACTGCTGTGCTCCAGGTACAGGCTGACAAGGTTGACCAAGCGGGCGCGGGCCTGTTCCAGCTCGGGGCGCAAAAACTCGCTGCCAAAGTAGCGCGCAATCTGCACCATGCCCTTGGGCGCCTCGGCGCACAGGGCCTCCAGCCGGGCCGGCGTCAGCAGGCCGTGCTGCACCCCGTGGACCAGCGCCTTCTCAAAGAAGGGCCGCGCATCAAACAGGGAGATGGTGGACATGGGGCGTTGGCGGGCCGGTCGGGCAATCTTTTGGTTGGCCGCTTAGATGGCCGACTCTTCGTCCGATTCGCGCGCGGCTGGCGTGGCGTTGCCACGGTCGGTCTCGCTGGTGTCCACTTTGCCGTCATCGGCGTCGGCCTCTTCCTCAAAACCCAGACCAGCGTCAAAGGCGCGGGCTTTGGCGCGCAGCACGAGCAGCATTTCAATGAACAGGTCCGGACATTCATAGCGCAGTATCCAGGCCAGCTCCATCCAGTCCTGGTCGGCCACCTCATCCTGCTCGACACGGGGTTTGGCATAGGCCGAGGCCAGCAAGGCGGTGTCAGACATCACCTCGCCGTCGTCTTCCACGGTATCAAAAGTGCCGCTGCGGGCAAAGGCCTCAATGCGGCTGTGCTTCTCGGCAAAGTAGTCGGCCAGCGCCTCGGCGCCACCGTCCAGGTCGCCGATGGCGTTCATGAAGGCCAGCGGGTCTGCGCCATCGCGGAAGATGATCGAATTGAGCATGCCGCGCAGGTGGCTGTGCGTGAGGTCTTTGTACTGCTTCTCCAGCACCACGGCGCGGGCAAACTGCTCGGGCGTGACCAGCAGGTTGATGATGGACTCTTTGGAGTTGTCGTACTCGCGGATCACCGCCAGGATGTCCTTGGGTGGCAGCTGCGCCAGCACCACCATCAGGGCCTGGTCGCCCTCGGCATCGGCCAGCTCGACCAGGGCTGACTCAGCGCCCACAATGTCGCCCGAGGCAATCAGGCTTTGGGTCTTGGTGATCAGGGCCAGGTGGTTCATGGGTGCTTTCGGTTGGTGTTGGTTGGAGGCTCAGTCCTTGCGGTCAAAGCCCTGGTCGGCCAGCCAGTCTTCGCCAGCCTCGTGGCGCCCATTGCCGTCAAGGTCGTTATCGCTGTCACCGTCACCATCCGCGTCGCCATTGTCTGAGCGTTCGCGGTCTGGGTTCTCATCCGCGTCCTCGTCATCGCCATCCGAGTCTGAAGCCGGGGCCTTGCCAGGCTTGCCGTACAGGTATTCCAGCCCGGCTGCCACGGTGAGAAACCAGCCGCCCATCGGCTCTTTGAGAATCTCCAGACCCATGGGCAATGCCCAGGGCTGCAGCGCGACCACATCAGCCAAGCTGTCCCAGGACGGCAGGTTCTCAGAGGCCTGGCCGATCAGCTGCTCCATGCGCTGCGGGTTTTTGACGTGAAAGCCCCGGTGAAACACCACCGCGACCATCTCTGGGCTCAGCTCAATCATCTGGCGCAGAAACCCGAGTTCGCGGCGTTTGTCGGCCAGGCGTTGGCGCAGCACGTCCCTACCCTCCGAGTCAAAGCTCAGGTCCTCGAGCTCGGCCTGATAGGCTGCGCCCAGGTTGTGAAAAAAAGGTGAGGTACTCACGTGTCGGGGTCCAGTCAAGGTGGCTTCAAACCATGGTTTTGAAGTAGGCCCGCCAAATCTCGCTGGCGGTGTGCAGCGGATCATCGAGCAGGTTGCGGCGCCGATTGTCGTCATAGGCCTGGCGCCGGTCGGGGTCTGATAGCACCTCATAGGCTGCCTGCACGGCCCGAAAGCGCGCCGGCGCCTCGGGCGCGCTGTTGCGGTCGGGGTGGTGCAGGGCCGCCTGCTGGCGAAAGGCCTTCTTGATGTCGGCCAGCGACGCATCGCTGGCCAACCCCAGCGCGGCGTAATGGTCACTCATGTATTGGTGCTTATCATGACACCAGCGCCACCGCCTGATCAACAAAACGGTACACCTCACTGGGCGTGACCCCATTGGGGCCCTTATCCGCCTTGTTGCGGAACTGGCCCAGTCGCACCACCACCAGTTGTTTGGAAGGGACCACGATCACATACTGGCCCTGGTGCCCCTGCATGAAATAAAAGGGGTGTTTGTACTGCCAGTCCATCCAGAGCGAGTGGCCGTAATAAGGCTTGAGGTCGGGCTGGCGCATGCGCTCGACAAAGGCCTTGTCCAACAGCGGTTTGCCTTGCCATTGGCCGTCCTGCAACAGCAGTTGGCCAAACTTGGCAAAGTCGCGGGCGGTGGCGAAAACACAGCAATAGGTGCGCTCGATACCGCCCTCGCTGCCGGCCCGGTCCAGCGTGTAGATGCCGTCGCGCGCCATGCCCAAGGGTTGCCACAGGCTGCGCGACAGGTGCTGGCTGATGGTCAGGCCCTTTTCTTTGGCGGCCAGCGCACGCTCCAGGTAAACCCCCAGTAACTGGGTGGTGCCACTGCTGTACTCATAAGCGCTGCCCGGCTCACGTTCAAAGCCCTGGCGCAACACCAGTTGCCGCGCGTCCCTGCCGTAGTAAAGCTCGGTGGTGACGTTCAGTGGCAGGTAGTAATCTTCGGTCCAGTCGTGGCCGGCTTTCATACTGGAGAGCTGGGCCAGCGTGGCTTTGCTGCCCCGGGCATCCTTGGCGTATTCAGGGAGCTGGCCGGTGATGGGCGCGTCAAAGTCAGGGATGAAGCCCTGCTGAATGGCCAGGCCCACCTGCATGGTGGTGATTGTTTTGGCGACTGAAAACGAATTGGTGCGGCTGTTCTGGTCGTAAGGTGCAAAGTACTGCTCGTGAACCAGAGCGCCGTTGTGTGCCACCAAAAAGCCAGCGCTGCCATATTGCTTGAGGTAAGCCTGCATCGCGGGCGCCAGCGCTTGCTGGTTGTAGCGCGGGTCTTTCGGCCAATCTTGGGGCGTGCTGGCTGGGATGACGCGCTGCTCGAAATTGCCGGCATCGTCAATGTGTGCTGTGGCATGGCCTTGGAGGTAGGTAGCGCCCAAGGCCCGCCAAAAATAACCGTGGCCGCTGAGTTGGACGGCCAGCGCAGCCAGCGCCAGGCAGCCCAGCAGGCCCCAGCCGAGCCGTCGTGATAATTTCAGGATCCGTTGCTGCATGGCATGACTCTTCGTGAGGGCGGGGCTGCAAGCTTAATTCATTTCGAGCCTGCACCCCCACGCCATCAGCCCGTATGGGTGACCGATGCAAATCGTCTAGCATCCGGGGCATTCCTATCCCCCAACTCTGGAGATTGCCTTGAGCCTTGCTGCCCCCCATGCTGGACAGGATGCGCCGGCCACCCCGGCGGCGGGTGGTTCTCCGGCCCACACGGTGGTGTACAGCCTGGGCACCTTGTACGGTGCCTGGCCAGACGGGACGCCGTTTGAGGGCAACCGCTATGTGGACCGCTACGAGGTCTGCCACCGACTGATCACGCGCATGGATGTCTGGAACGACAGCGCCGAATGGTTGCTGGTGCGCGCCGGGCTGGCGGTGCTCTAAGGCATGACCGCCATGCCCGCCCAGTACCTCGGCCCCCTGCCCAGCCATGACCGCTTTGATTATTCCGGCATTGGGCAGCGGCCTGATTACCAGTGGCCCAATGGTGCCAGGCTGGCGGTGTACATCGGCTTCAACGTGGAGCATTTTGCATTTGGCGAGGGGCTGGGCGCAAGCATCGGCCCAGCCTCACCCCAGCCAGATGTGCTGAACTACAGCTGGCGCGAGTACGGCAACCGTGTGGGTGCCTGGCGTTGCCTGGCGCTGTTTGACCAACTCAGCCTGCCCACGGGCGCCCTGATCAACACGGCCCTGTACGACCACTGCCCGGAATTGGTGGCCGCGCTGGTGGCGCGCGGTGACGAACTGATTGGTCACGGCCACAGCAACGCCGAGCGCCAGGGCGGCCTGGACGAGGCGGCGGAGCGCGCTCTGTTGACCCACTGCCGCCAGCGCATGATGGCACAGGGCCACCCTGCGCCGCAGGGCTGGCTCTCACCCTGGATCTCAGAAAGCCCGCTCACGCCGGACCTGTTGGCCGAAACCGGCTACCACTACACCCTGAACTGGTGCCACGACGACCAACCAGTGGCCATGCGCACACGCAGCGGCCAGTCGCTGTGGGCCATTCCCTACCCGCAGGAGCTCAATGACATCCCGATGATCGTGGCGCGGCAGATGGATGCCCGGGATTTCTGCCAAATGATCGTCGACAACTTTGATGAAATGCTGCAGCAGTCGCGCCAGCAGCCGCTGGTGATGGGCATTGCGCTGCACCCCTACCTGATGGGCCAACCTTACCGGCTGCGGCATTTGCGCCGGGCCCTAGAACACCTGTGCCGGGCGCGCGATGAGGCTGAGGTCTGGTTCACCACGCCCGGCGCCATTTGCCGGCATGCGCAGGCTCAGGGCCGATGACAGCCACCTGAGTCCAATGCCCCCGAAACACCCCGGTGCTCTGGCGGATGGGGTATTTCACGTAAAGTTGACTCACCGTTACACTCATCAACTCCATCAGCCCGCGCCAGAGGTTTCATGAAGATCTACGATGTCATAGTGTGGACCGAAAAAGCCATTCTGGTGCTGATCGCCGGGTTCACGGTCTATGCGGTGGGCCTGGAGATGTTCAATATCATCGTGGTGCGCTCGGTCAAGCTCACCGACTTGCTCTTGCTGTTCATCTACGCCGAGGTGCTGGGCATGGTGGCCGGTTTTTACAAGAACCGCCGCATTCCCATCACGATACCCATCTTTATCGCGATGACTGCGCTGTGCCGTTTGATCATCCTGCAAGGCAAGGAAGTGAATGCGATCAACATCATTTACGAAAGCGGTGCCGTGCTGTTGCTGGCGATAGCCGCCCTGGTCATCCGCTGGAATCTGATCAAATTACAGCTCCCAACGCAGCAGTCCGCCGTGGATGACGAAGACCTGTGACCGTTTTGCCCCCAATAATTCCCCCTATTGCCTGAAAGTACCCACCCATGTCCTCGGTAAAGTCTTGCATTGAAAAGAAGTCCGGTGTCGTTTTTTCCCTGCCCTCGACTGCCACCGTGCAGCAGGCCTTGGAGTTGATGCGCAACAACCGCATCCGGTCGGTGATGGTGATCGATGATGGCGCACTTTCCGGCATCGTGACCCAGGGCGACTGCGCCATCAAGGTCCTTCTGCCCGGCCTGAGCGCCACCCAGACCCTGGTCTCTGAGATCATGACCCGCTCGCCGCTGACCGTCACCATGAACGAGACGCTGCAGCAATGCATGGCCATCATGACGTCGCGCAATTTCCGCCACCTGCCGGTACTGGACAAAGGTCGGGTGCTTGGCATGGTGTCGATTGGCGACATCGTCAAAGACATCATGAGCCTGCAGGGCGACCAGATCATGTTCCTGGAAACCTACATCAAGGGCCACGGCGGCGCCTGAGATGCTCGGGGGATAATGCCGGCCACATGGCACTTATCACCCTTCTTGACGCCCAGCTGGCTTTTGGGCACGTTGCCCTGCTCGATCACGCTGATTTTTCCCTGGAAACGCAGGAGCGCGTCGGCCTGATCGGCCGCAACGGCGCCGGCAAGTCGTCCTTGCTCAAAATCCTGGCCGGCATGGAAAAGCCGGACGACGGCACGGTGCAGGTACAGGGCAACACCCGCATTGCCTACGTCGCCCAAGAGCCCAGCCTCGATGCTGACGCTACTGTTTTTGTAGCTGTAAGTGCAGGTCTGGCAAGGGTTGTGGCCCTGATTGATGAATATTCGCAGGGGCATGGCGATCTGGACGCGATGCAAAGTGAGATCGAGGCGCTGGACGGCTGGAACTGGGAGCAGCGCGTGACCGAAACCCTGCACCGGCTGCACCTGGACCCTGGCGCCATTGTGCGTACTTTGTCAGGCGGTACCAAAAAGCGCGTGGCGCTGGCGCAGGCCCTGGTGGCGCAGCCCGATGTGCTGTTGCTCGATGAGCCGACCAACCACCTGGACCTGGACTCGATCGAGTGGCTCGAAGGCCTGCTGGTCGAGTTCAAGGGCAGCATCATCACCATCACCCACGACCGCGCCTTTTTGGACCGGGTAGCCACCCGTATTGTGGAACTGGATCGAGGGCGGCTGTTGTCGTACCCTGGTAATTTTGCGGCCTACTTGACGCAAAAAGAAGAACAGTTGGCGCAGGAAGCGGTCATCAATGCCCGCGCCGACAAGTTGCTGGCCCAGGAAGAGGTCTGGATCCGCAAGGGCGTGGAGGCCCGGCGCACCCGCGCCCAGGGCCGCATCACCCGCCTGGACCGGCTGCGCGCCAGCCGCGAAGCGCGGCGCGAGACCCTGGGCAGCGTCAACATGGACGTGGCCAGCGGCGCGGCCAGCGGCAAACTGGTGGCCGAACTGACCCATGTGTCCAAGTCGTTTGGCGAGCGTGGGATCGTCCGTGACTTCAGCGCCACCATCCTGCGCGGTGACAAGGTCGGTCTGCTCGGGCCCAATGGCGCCGGCAAAACCACGCTGCTCAAGCTGATTTTGGGTGAACTTGCGCCTGATCCGGCACCTGCAAACGCCCCCGCACCCGAGCCCGGTCACAGCCCCTGGGGCACGGTGCGCCAAGGTGCCAATGTGCAGGTGGCCTACTTTGACCAAATGCGCAACGCGCTGGACCTGGACGCCACGCTGGAAGACTTCATCAGCCCGGGCAGCGAATGGATCGAGATTGGCCGCGAGCGCAAACACGTCAAGAGCTACCTGGGCGATTTTTTGTTTTCACCAGCGCGGGCCAACTCGCCGGTGCGCTCGCTCAGCGGCGGCGAGCGCAACCGCCTGCTACTGGCGCGCCTGTTCGCCCGGCCAGCCAATGTGCTGGTGTTGGACGAACCCACCAACGACCTCGACATCGACACCCTGGAATTGCTGGAAGACCTGCTGCAAAGCTACGACGGCACGGTGTTTTTGGTCAGCCATGACCGCACCTTTCTCGACAACGTGGTCACCAGCACCATCGCCTTTGAGGGTGAGGGCCGCTGGCGCGAGTACGAGGGCGGTGTCAGCGACTGGTTGACGCAGAGCGCGCGGGCCGCCGAGCTGGCCAAAAGCAAGGGCCAAAAAGCCGCCCAGCCCTTTCACTACGGGCGTGACCAGCTATCGAAAAAAGAGCAGACTAGCCCACCGTTGCCTGTGAGCACAGCATCTGCAGCACCACCGCCCAAAGCCCGCAAGCTGAGCTTCAAGGAGCAGCGCGAGCTCGATGGCCTGCCCGAGCGCATTGCCGCCCTGGAGGCCGAACAGCAGGCCATTGCCGCCGCGCTGGCCGATGGCACGCTCTACGCCACCGACAACGCCCGCGCGCTTGGCCTGGCCGCTCGCAGCGCCCAGATTGATGATGAACTGATCGCCGCGTTGGAGCGCTGGGAAACACTGGGCGCGCCGGCCTGAAGCAGACCTTCGCCAGCGAGACATCAACCCCGGCGCGTTCTCAAACCGCGGGCGCAGACGCCGTTCGCGCGTCCAGCCAGGCCCGCAGCGCCGCCAGAACCTGGCTGCGGCCGGGTTCGGACTCGTTGAAGATCTCGTGGTACAGGGGCTCGAAACACTGGCTGCTGAGTACATGGGCTGGTGCGGCCGCCGCAAAGGCCCGGCTGCCGGCCGGGTCGACCAGTCGGTCGGCGCCGGCGTAGAGCAGCAGGGTCGGCAAGGTCCAGCCCGGGGCGGCCGCCCGCACCGCCGCGCTGTCCTCGGCTATGAAACGGGCCAGGCGCGCCGCGATGCGGTCGTGCACCAGCGGGTCGCTCTGGTAGGCCGCCACCACCGCTGGGTCATGCGAAATCAGCCGTGCGTCCAGACCGTTGCCCACCCGCAGGTTAGGAAACAGGGCTGGCAGCACCGCCACCAGCAGTTTTTGCACCGGGTTCAAACCCGGGTCGAGTGCCGGTGACGACAGCACCAGAGCGTCCACCGGCCGTCGCTGCAGAGCGACAAAGCGTGCCGCCACCAGGCCGCCCATGCTGTGGCCCAGCAGCAGCAGGGGGTGGCCGGCAGCCACGGTGGCACGGGTGTGGTCGACCACCAGCGCCAGGTCGTCCAGCAGCCGGGTGGCCGTGGGCAGGCCACCGCGCGTGCCTTCGGATGCGCCATGGCCGTATTGGTCGTAGGCCCGGACGGCATAACCCCAGCTGTTGAGGGCTTGAGCCAGCGCGGCATAGCGCCCCATGTGCTCACCCAGCCCATGCACGATGAGCACCGTGGCGCGCGCTCCTTGCCCTCCCGGCAGCGGCCAGTCGCACAGAGCCAGGCCCTGCAGCTGGGAGCGCTGCCCGGCGGGTGGGGTCAGCGCCATGTTCATGGCATGCGGGCGATCACCTCGGCCACGGCCGCCGTGAGCTTTTTGGCGTAGGGCACTTGCAGGAATTCATTGGGGCCGTGCGCGTTGCTCTTGGGGCCCAGCACGCCGCAGACCATCATCTGCGCCTTGGGAAAGCCCTTGGACAGCATGCTCATCAGCGGAATGGTGCCGCCTTGGCCGATGTAGCCGCAGGGCGCACCAAAATGCGCTTGCGAGGCCGACTGCAGCGCCTGCTCGAACCAGGGCGTGATGGCTGGCGCGTTCCAGCCAGTGGCCGAACTCGCGGCCTCAAAGGTCACGCGCGCCTGGTAGGGCGCGTTGTCTTCCAGCAGCGCCTTGAGCTGCTGCACGGCGCTGGCGGCTTCCACCAGCGGTGGCAGGCGCAGGCTGAGCTTGAAGGCGGTGTAGGGTCGCAGCACATTGCCGGCGTTTTTCAGCTCAGGGAAACCGTCGGCGCCGGTAACGCTGAGGGTGGGCGTCCAGGTGCGATTCAGCAGGGCCTGCACCGGGTCGGTGGTGGTGGGCAGCATCGACTGCATCGAGCCGCCACAGTCGTAATGGGCCCAGGGGAAGCGCTTGTAAACCTCGTCACCCAGGATGGCGGCGGTGGCCTGCGCCTGCGCCAGTCGGTCGGCCGGCACCTCGCAATGGAAGCTGCCCGGTAACAGGCGGCCGGTGGCGCTGTCTTCGAGCCGGTCCAGCACCTGGCGCATGATGCGAAAGCTCGACGGCACCAGGCCGCTGGCATCGCCCGAGTGCACGCCCTCGGTCAGCACCTCCACCTTCAGGGTGCCGGCGGCCATGCCGCGCAGGCTGGTGGTGAGCCAGAGCTGGTCGTAATTGCCAGCGCCAGAATCCAGGCAGATCACCAACGCCACATCGCCCAGTCGCTGGCCAAGCACGTCAATATAGGGGAGCAGGTCGGGCGAGCCGCTTTCCTCGCAGGTTTCAATCAGGCCAACGATGCGTGGGTGCGCCACCTGCTGGCTTTTCAGGGCCTGGATGGCGGCGATGCTCGCGTAGGCCGCGTAACCGTCGTCGGCGCTGCCTCGGCCGTACAGCTTGCCGTCCTCGTACTTGGGCGTCCAGGGCCCCAGGTCATTGCGCCAGCCAGAAAACTCGGGCTGCTTGTCCAGGTGGCCATACATCAGCACGGTTTGCTGGCTGACCGGTGCCGGGCCGCCGGCGGCACCACTGCTGGCCGCTACCTCAAAAAACATCAGGGGCGTGCGACCGTCCATGCGGATGATCTCCAGCGTCAGGCCTTCGATCTTTTGCGCCTCAACCCAGGCGGCGGTGTTGCGCATCACGGTGTCGATGTAGCCGTGCTTGGCCCAGTCGGCATCGAACATCGGTGATTTGGCCGGGATGCCAATGTAGTCGGTGAGTTGCGGCACGATCTGCTCGTCCCAGGCGCGGCTAACCTGGGTCAAGGCCTGTGCGGCGTTCAGGATGGAGGGGGGAACTCGGGCATTCATGGCGATCTCCTTGGAAACTGGGGCAAAACCAGTCTGCATCATGCCACGGCCGCCAGCAGGCGGGCGCGGTATGCGGTGATGCGGGACTGCAAGCCGGGCCGAGCCGCCGAGCGCACCAGCGCGGCCAGGTCGGCGTCGCGACCGTCGGCCCGGCTGGCGCTGCGAATGGCCTGCGCTGTGGCGGCGTCCGGGCGTGGTGGCGTCAGATCAGCAGCACTGTCGGCCAGCCGTGTGACCAGCCCGAGCGCCAGCGCCTGCGTGGCATCGAGTTCGCCCGCCTCCAGCACCAGGGCGCGTGCGGCATCGACGCCGATGCGCTCGGCCAGCCGACGGGTGCCCAGCACAATGCCAAATTGGGCGCCAGGAAAGCGCACCGTGGTGTCCGCAGCCGCCAGCCGCTGTTCACACACCGCGAACAGGTCAGCGCCAGCGCCCCAGGTGCGGCCATGGGCCAGCGCCACGGTGCGGATCGGGGCATACCACAGCAGCGCTAACAGGGTCTCGATGCGCACCAGTCGCAGCAGCAGGTCGCCATCCGAGAGCGTGGCCAGGTCGGTCAAATCGAGCCCGGTGCAGAAATGCCGTCCGGCCCCGCGCAGCACCAGGGTGTGCACCGCCGGGTCGGCCATGGCAGCCTCAGCCGCATGAATCAGGCCCTCCACCAGCTCGGGGCCGAGGGCATTGCCACGCTCTGGCCGCTGCAGTGTGAGCGTGGTGATGCCCGGCAGCTGCTCGGTGCTCAGCATGTGGCGCGGACCGCCGCTGAACGGTCCCACAGGTTGGGCAACTGCGTGTTGTCATAGCCCGACACGAACGGCAGTGTGGCGCCGGCGGCGTCCAGCCGATGGCGGCGCACCGCACCGATGTTGGCGCCATAGATGTGGATGCTGACAGCAGGCGCCGCGCCGCCGTCATGGCTGACACGGTGCCAGTCACCCACATGGGGTGACACGGCCTCGATGTCGCCGCGCTGCATCACGTGCTGGCCGCCCGTGGCCACCGGTTGACCGGCCTGCAGGGTGTACTCTTCGCAGCGCTCGGCCCCACGCAAGATGCCCACCATTCCCCACACCGTGTGGTCGTGCACGGGCGTGCCGTGCCCGGGGCCCCACACGAAGCTGACGACACAAAAGCGCTCCTGCGGATCGCAGTGCAGCAGGTACTGCGCATAGCGGTCCGGCCGAACCGCGGCAAAGGCCTCGGGCAGCCAGCCATCCTGCGCCAGCAGGCGTGCCAGCAGCGGGCGGCCCTCGGCCAGCAGTCGGGACTCGTCCTGCGACGCCCCCACCAGGGCCGTCAACCCGGTGACCAGCTCGCGCAGCGGTGCCACGGCGTCGGTGGGCTGAGTCTGCTGAGTTTGCAGCCCGCTCATACCTGGCCTCCTTTGGGAGGGCAGTCGAATGTCGTGAAGCCTAAAGGCATCTCCACCTCAGTGGTTTGCACAAAGGTCGCCGGCGTTTTGACGTGACGTAATAGTTGCATGCAGGACTCCTCTAAATAAAGCGGTTAGCGGCGCTGCCAAAGCACGATGTTGCCACTCGAAAGAACAGCCGCGACATTGCAAGATCATGCTCAAGTGTAGGGCGCTGAACTGGCGGCGTGTGCGAAATCCCAGTTGCGTCCGGGCGCTGCCGCCAGCAGGGATTGCGTGTAGGCGTGACGCGGTTGACCCAGCACCTCGGCAGTCGTGCCGAACTCAACCAGGCGGCCTTGGTGCATGACCGCGACTTGGTCGCAGATCTGCGCCGCCACGCGCAAGTCATGGGTGATGAACAGCACCGCCAGGTTCAGGCGCGCACGGATGTCATCCAACAGTTCCAACACTTGCTTTTGCACAGACACATCGAGTGCGGATACGGCTTCGTCTGCGATCAGCACCTCGGGCTCCATGGCCAGGGCGCGGGCGATACAGATGCGCTGGCGTTGGCCGCCGGAGAATTCGTGGGGGAAGCGCTCCAGCGCCTGTGGGTCCAGACGCACCAATTCCATGAGTCGGCGTGCCCTAGACAACGCAACATCATGAGACACGCCGCAATACATCGGCCCCTCCACCATCGACTGGCCAACAGTTCGCCTTGGGTTGAGCGAACGGTAGGGGTCCTGAAAGACAATCTGAATTCGATGGCGATGCGGCCGCAGTATTCGGCGCGAGGCTTGTCCTATCTCCTGGTCGCCTAACCAGACCTGGCCGCCGCTCGGGTCGATCAGGCGCGCTACGCAGCGCGCTACCGTGGACTTGCCGGAGCCTGATTCGCCGACGATGCCCACCGTCTGTCCGCGGGCGATGGCGATGCTGACGTCGCTTACCGCATGCACGGTTCGATTCCTCTGGAACAGGCCGCTGGAAGTGTAGGTCTTATGCAGATTATTGATGCGCAGAACCAGCTCGCCGCTGTTGTTGACCTCTCTGTGCGCAGGCCGTATCGAGGGAACCGAGCCGATCAACATGCGGGTGTACGGATGGCACGGGGCACCGAGAAGCTGCTTTGTCGGGCCCGCTTCGACCAGTTCGCCCAGGCGCAGCACGGCCACCTGGTCGGCGATCTCGGCAACCACCCCAAAATCGTGCGTGATGAACAGCACACCCGTTCCATGGCTGAGCTGAAGTTCTTTGATCAATTTGAGGATCTGCGATTGCGTCGTCACATCCAGGGCTGTGGTGGGTTCATCAGCAATCAGCAGGGTGGGATCGAGGATGAGCGCCATGGCGATCATGATCCGCTGGCGCTGCCCACCGGACAACTGGTGCGGGTAGGACGTGTACATGCGCGGCGGGTCGGGTAATTGCACCTGCTCCAGGGCGCGCAACACCTTGCGTTGACGTTCGCTGCTCGACAGACGGGTGTGCTTGCGCAGGACCTCGTCGATCTGCCTGCCGCAGGTGACCACCGGGTTAAGGGCCGTCATCGGCTCCTGAAAGATCATTGACATGCGCACACAACGTGCGGCTCGCAGCCAGTCGGGGCTGGACTGAAGAACATCTGTACCGGCCAACAGAATCTGGCCTGCATCGGCCCGCAGACCCTTGGGCAGCAGGCCCATCACCGCCTGGGCGATGACTGATTTGCCGGAGCCGGACTCACCCACCAAGCAGACCAGCTCGCCGCGGCGCACCGTCAGGTTGGCATCGGTCACCGCGTGGCTACGGTCGGCTCCGGGCGGCAGAGCAATGCGCAATCCGCGCAGCGCCAGTGCAGGTGGGGTATCGGGGGCCATCATGGACATGGGCGGTCACAGGTTCTTGCGCATCTTGGGATCCAGCGCATCCCGCAAGCCGTCACCCAGTACATTGACCGCCAGCACCGTCAGGGCCAGGAAGATGCTGGGGTAAAAAATATGGTGGGGATGCACTCGAAACAGGGCCCGGCCTTCTGCAATGATGTTGCCCCAGCTCGGAATCTCGGGGGGAATACCGATGCCTAGAAACGAGAGGGCTGCCTCAGACAGCATGGCCGCTGCGCACAGGAATGTACCCTGCACGATCAATGGCGCCACTGTGTTCGGCAAGACATGGCGGATCAGCAACCATGCTGTGGGCGCACCCAGCGACTCAGCGGCTTCCACATAGGGCTCCTCGCGCACGGACAGCACAACCGAGCGGACCAGCCGCACCACACGGGGAATGTCGGGCACCACAATAGCCAGGATCACGGTCAGCATGCCGCCTTTCCAGATCGCCACCAGTGTGATCGCCAGCAGGATCCCGGGGATGGCCATCATCGCGTCCATGACGCGCATCACCGGTCCGTCCAGGTGCCGGAAAAACCCCGCGAGCAAGCCGATCACAAGGCCGATGGTCAGGCTGATCACTGCCACGGCGGCGCCGATCACCAGCGACACCCGGGTCCCGTAGAGCACGCGGCTGAAGACATCACGGCCCAGGTTGTCGGTGCCGAAATACGCGGTATGGTCCGCCGCGCTGCCGTTGTCCAGTGTGATGGACAGGCGCTCGCCGGGTTTGAGGTTGCGTGCGGAGACATCGATCAGTGCCGGATCCACGGTGCCGAGCCAGGGCGCCAAGAGTGCCACCAGCAGCATCAGCACGAGGATGACGGCGCCCGTCATCACCCGGCGGTTGCGCAAGGCCTTACGCCAAAGCGATGGCCGCGCTGCTGCCCGCGGTCGCGTCGCCAACAACTGGGCTTGCAAGTCATTGTCGGAGGCGTTCAATACCGGATCCTCGGATCAAGAAACGCATAACCAATGTCGACCAGGAGGTTGACCATCACATAGGCGACCGAAAAAAGCACGATCAATGCCTGGATGACGGGGAAGTCGCGCGACAGCACAGCCTCCACGGTCAGCCGCCCCAAGCCAGGAATGGCGAACACACTCTCAGTCACGACGGCGCCACCAATCAGCAAACCTATGCCGATGCCGATGATGGTCAGGATCGGTACCGCTGCGTTGCGCAGCGCGTGGCGCACCAGCACCTCGACTTCGGTCAGCCCCTTGGCGCGCGCGGTGCGAATGTAATCCTCGTTCAGAACCTCCAACACGCTGGTGCGGGTGATTCTGGCAATCAGTGCGATGTAGACAACGGCCAGCGCGGAAGCCGGCAGGATAATGCGCGCCAAGAAGGGCCCCAGCCCGTCAGCGATTCGTGTGTAGCCTTGAACAGGCAACCAGTCGAGCTCGATGGCGAACACATACATCAGCGCATAACCCAGCACAAAGCCGGGCACCGAGAAGCCCAACACAGACAGGCCCATCACCATATCGTCAATCCGGCTTCCCTGTCGGAATGCGGCCAGCACACCCAAAGGCACCGCGATAACAATCGAAATCATCAGGGCGCAGGCCCCAAGAGCCAGTGTTGGTTCGATGCGTTGGCGGATCAAGTCCATCACTGGTAACTTGAAAAAATAACTCTCCCCGAAATCACCCTTGATCACATGGCCTAACCAAATGACAAACTGCTTTGTCAGCGGCTGGTCAAGTCCAAGACGTTGCCGGATTTCGGCTACCTGCTCGGTGGTCGCCGTCTCGCCGGCAATGATGGCTGCCGGGTCACCAGGGACCATCCGCAGCACCAAAAAAGCGAAGACGGCAACCAGCAGCAGCACCGGCAGCAGGGCCAGCATGCGGCGAACAATGAAATACACCATGTCGCGTGGTGGGGCAGCGAACCTTTGCGGTGTTGCCCGAGGCTACTTTTTCTTCACCCCATAGAACAGCGTGAGCGGCTGCTTGAAGGTCGGCTCCAGCTTGATGCTGCGAGCACTGACGGCCGAATACTCACCCAAGGGGATCACGGTCACGATCTCCGCATTGCGCTCCTGCATTTCGCGCGCCAGGCCCTTTCTTGCCGCTGGATCGCTGGTCCTGGCGAAGGCGTCGCGCATCTGCTCCATCTTATCGTCGCAGGGCCAGCCAAGGAAGGATGTCTTGCAGTTGGTGTTGAAGCTGCCGCGATCGATCGGGTTTTGCGCGTCGTTCAGGTCCAGCGAGGACATATAGGCACTCCAGCCGCCTTCACTGGGTTTCTCCTTTTTGCGCAAGCGCATGGTCAATGACTGCCAATCCGATGGGGCGAGTTCCACCTTGAATCCTGCCCGTTCGAGCTGTTGCTTGGCCAGGGGCCCGAGGTTGTTGAGGACCGGCAGATCCGTGGTGTGGGGCAGCAGGATGGGTGTACCGTCATAGCCCGCTTCCTTGAGCAGGGCGGCTGCACGCTTGGCGTCGCCGCGAACCATGGCGCCCATGCCAGCGTCGGTATAGAAGGGTGAGTTGCAGGCGTAGGTGGAATAGCACACTTTGTAATTGCGGGCGTCACCCACCATGCCTTTGAGGATCTGCTCCTGGTTCAGTGCGATCATGGCGGCTTGGCGGATTTTCGGGTTGTCAAACGGGGGGTTGACCCAATTGGGGCGCAGGAAGTAGGTTTGCTTCCAGGTCGGCTCGACCACCAGGCTCTTGTTCTTGGCGGCAAGGGGCACCAGATCATTGGCCAGGATTTCCACCATGTCGATCTCGCCGTTGGTCAGAGCCGCAAGGGCGGTCTGTCCGTCCGAGATCGCGATCCATTCCACGCGGTCCACATAGGCCACCTTACCGCCTGCCAGTCCGGATGGCGGCTCTGCACGCGGCTTGTACTTGGTGTTCTTGACGTAGACCACTTTTTCGCCCGGCCGCCATTCATCGCGTTTGAAGATGAATGGGCCGGACCCAATGACCTGTTCTGGCTTGATCGGTTCCGCCGCTGGTGTTTCAGCCACCTTTTTGGGCATCATGAACAAAGGCGCCAGGCTGGGCTTGGAGAGGCTGTCCAGCAGAAGGCCATAGGGCTCATTCAGGACTATTCGGAAGGTCTTGGCGTTGACCACCTCGTAGGTTTTGATGAACGGCGCGGCACGCAGACCGGTGGCGTCGCGCTGGTTGAATCGTTTGATAGAGGCGATGCAGTCTTCGGCCGTGACCGGTGTGCCGTCGTGCCACTCTTGGCCGTCGCGAAGCGTGAAAGTCCAGACCAGTCCATCCTTGCTGGTTTCCCACTTGTCCGCCATCTGTGGTTTGACCACGCCCTTTTCATCTCGTGCGACCAGCTGGTCAAACACCATGTAGCCATGATTTCGCACGATGTAGGCGGTACTGACGGTGGGGTCGAACACTTTGAGGTCCGAATGCATGACCACCTTGATGGTCTGCCCCTGAACTGCTGGCGCAGCGAGCGCCAGCGCAGTGCCCAGTGCGGCGAGTGAGTGTTTGATCAAGTCTGGAGTTTTCAAGGCGATTCCTTTTCTGTATCGCAGAATGGTATCTGAGCGACATTTTTTTGTAAAGTTTAAGCTTTACTTAATTCGGAAAAACATGTGCACCACATATGGCAATATCGGTTTAGAATTGCCACATAAAAGAACAAGTGTTTACAATTGTGGAACAAAAAGCAATGTCAAATGACACCGCTAATGCGGCCGCCCAACTGCCCGACTGGGATCAGCCCGTCCGCTACATAGACCGCACCCACGCTTGGTACAACGCGCTGGGCACCAACAACCCCTACCAGTACGCGCATTTCCTGGACGTCCCGTTTCAGGCGCTGCAAAAACCGCTTTCCCAATGCCGTGTAGCCTTGTTGACCACGGCGGCGCCCTACCAGCCCGAGAAGGGGCCGCAGGGCAAGGACGCGCCTTACAACGCAGCTGCCAAGTTCTACCAGGTCTATTCGGGCGACACATCGCAGGACCACGATGTGCGGGTCTCTCATGTCGGCATCGATCGGGCGCAAATCACCGACGACAGCAACACCTGGTTTCCACTGCAGGCTCTGCGCCGCGCCGCAACCCGGGGCCTGATCGGCTCGGTGGCCACGCGATTTCACGGTGTGCCCACCAACCGCAGTCAGCGCCACACCATGACGGTGGACTGTCCGGACGTGCTTTCGCGCTGTCGTGCCGATGAGGTCGACGTGGCTGTTCTGGTGGCCAACTGCCCGATCTGCCACCAATCCATGGCGCTCACCGCACGGCACCTGGAGGCCAACGGCATTTCCACGGTGATCATGGGCGCTGCCAAGGACATTGTGGAGCACTGCGGCGTTCCCAGGCTGTTGTTCAGCGACTTTCCACTGGGTAACGCAGCCGCTCTGCCCCAGGATGAGGCTTCACGTGATGCGACGTTGGAACTGGCTCTGCGCTTGCTCGAAAGCGCGCCCTCGGCCCGAACGACGGTGCAGAACCCGCTGCGCTGGAATGGCGACCCGCAGTGGAAATCAAAATACCTCGACGTGTCCAAACTGACCCCCGAGGAACTGGCTCGGCGCAAAGCCGAGAACGCAGACATCAAGACGCTGGCACAGTCCGTTCGCGATGCCACTTTGCAAGCACGCTGAGTTCGCGATGCCTGCGGCCTGCCCGACAGGACAGCCACTTCACGCCAAGGACCCCCCATGAGCAAACCATTTTCCAATGTTCGGGTGATTGATTTCACCCAGTTTCTGGCTGGACCCTTCGCCACCCAGCAGTTGGGATTGATGGGCGCAGACATCATCAAGATCGAGCCCTTGGTTGGAGACGATGTGCGCAGGTCTGCACTCCCCAAGAGCCGTGAATGGACTGAGCGCAACCTGTCGCCAGGCTTCATGGCCAACAACGCCAACAAGCGCAGCCTGACACTGGATCTTCGCAAACCCGAAGCGGTCGAAGTGGTCAAGCGCATGGTCGCTACGGCCGATGTGGTCTGCGAGAACTATCGACCCGGCGTGATGGACCGTCTGGGGCTAGGCTACGAGGAGCTCTCCGCCATCAATCCCACACTGATTTATTGCGGTATGTCAGGCTTCGGACGGGTCGGGCCTGAGAGCAGGACGGCGAGTTTCGACGGGAAAATTCAGGCCATGTGCGGCTTGATGACCATGACCGGCGACCCTGCCGGTGGCCCTATGCGTGCCGGCATCGCCCTGGCAGACCTGACAACCGGCCTGAATGCAGCACTGGCCATGGCAAGTGCATTGTTCCAGAGAACGCATACCGGCAAGGGGCAGTTCATCGATGTGGCCATGTTCGACAGCATGCTCAACCTGATGGCCGGCCATGTGGCTGAATACACGGTGGTCGGGCACCATCAGCAGCAGTATGGCAACCTGTCGGTCAGCCGCAAAGCAACGGCAGACCGTTTCAAATGCGGTGACGGGTTCCTGGTGCTGGCGGTTCTGACGGAGAAGCAGTTCGCTTCATTGATGGTCACGCTCGGTCATCCACAGGCCGTGGATGACCCCCGCTTCGGGAGTTGGGCAGCACGAACGGAAAACCAGGCCGCTTTGCGTCACCTGATCGAAAGCGCCATGGCGCAGGGATCGCCTGAAGCGTGGGCTCATAAGCTGACGGTCGCTGACGTGCCCTGCTCCAATATTTTGACCTTGGCTGAAGCCATCGAGCACGAGCAGGTGAAGCACCGCAAGGTGATTCAGACGGTCGAGACTCCCTTTGGCCCAGTACGGCTTGCCGGTTCAGGCTTCGAAATGGCGCATGGCAGCAGCAGCATTGACAGGCCACCTCCGCTGCTGGGGCAGCACAATGAAGAGCTGCTGCGTGAGATCGGCTATGCCGACGCGGACATCCTGAAATTACGACAGGCCGGGGTCACAGCGAACCCGGGGCCAGACGCGGTGCGCGCTTGATCGGTCGCAAGAGCACGACCTGACGCGTCGAGTCACAGGCCACAAGCCCGGCTGTACTTACACCCGGTGGCAGGCCACACGCTGTCCGCCTACATCCCTGAGCTGCGGCGTCTCTGCCCGGCAACGCGGGACCACCTGCGGACAGCGTGGATGAAACGCGCAACCGCTTGGCGGCGCCAGTGGGGAAGGCAATTCACCCTGGATGGGTATCACCTTGCGTCGCGTCGCTGGATCAAGCGTAGGGCTGGCTGACAGCAGGGCTTGGGTATAGGGGTGCAGGGGTGTGGAGAACACCGATTGACGGGTGCCGAACTCGACCACCTTGCCCAGATACATCACCAGTACCTCATGGGCCACATGTTCGACCACAGACAGGTTGTGCGAGATGAAGACATAGGCGGTACCGAACGCCTGCTGCAGGTCCATGAACAGGTTCAGGATCTGGGCTTGGATCGATACATCCAGCGCGGATACCGGTTCGTCGGCGATCACCACCGCAGGGTTCAGGGCCATGGCGCGAGCGATGGCGATACGCTGACGCTGTCCTCCCGAGAACATGTGCGGAAAACGGTCAGCCTGTTCTTTTCGCAGCCCTACCTGCCTCATCAGGGTATCGACGCGCTCGCGACGTTCGGCGACAGACTGGCCCGTGTTGATGATCAGCGGTTCGTCCAGGATGGCTGCCAGCGTTTTGCGCGGGTTCAGCGAGGAAAATGGGTTCTGGAACACGATCTGAACACGCTGGCGCAGCAGCGCGTGTGTCTGTGGATCCATGCCAGTGATATCTCGTCCATCCACGACCAAGGTACCGGCCGTCGGCTGTTCAATCAGGGTCAGCAGGCGCGCTAGCGTCGTCTTGCCACAACCGGATTCACCCACCACGGCCAGTGTGCGACCGGCGCGCAGGGTGAAATCCACGCCATCCAGCGCGCGTACGGTCTGCGGGGCGCGCAGCCAGCCCTTGCGTAACGGATAGTGCTTCTGCAGGCCGCGGGCATCGAGCACCGGGTGGACGGGGGAGGGGGGGACTACCATGGTTCAGGCGTCAGAGGCGATGGCGGCGTCATCGATGTCGAAGTGACAGGCTACGTGCCGCCCCTCACCGATGCTGCGTGTCAGTGGGCGTTGCGAGGCGCATCGACCTTGGACGTGCGGACAGCGTGGTGCCAAAAGACAACCGGTTGGACGATCGTCCACGCCGGGCACGACACCAGGCAGTGCCAGCAGCCGCTCACGCCCACGACTGCTTTCGGGCAGGGCTTGCATCAAGGCGCGGGTATAGGGATGTTGGGGCGATCGGAAGATTCCGGGGGGTCGACCGGACTCCACCGCCTGCCCGGCATACATGACCACCACCCGGTCTGCCACGCTGGACACGAGCGCCAAGTCGTGGCTGATAAGGAGCAGAGTGAGATTGCGTTCGCGCTGCAGGCGCCTGAGCACGGCCATGATTTGGGCCTGGATGGTCACATCCAGCGCGGTGGTGGGTTCGTCGGCGATCAAAAGGCTCGGGTTGCGCGACAAGGCCATGGCGATCATGATGCGTTGGCACATGCCGCCCGAAAGGTGGTGCGGGTAGGCGTCCATCCGGGCGACCGGGTCCGGTATCTCCACCAGGCGCAAAAGCTCGAGCGCACGCTCGCGCAGTTGGGCCCGCGACATACGGCCTTGCACCGCCAGGGTCTCGGTGAGTTGCTCACCAACGCGGTAGCACGGGTCCAGGCTGGCCATTGGGTCTTGGAAGATCATGCCCACGTGTTCGCCAATGAAGCGGTGGCGCTGGCGTAAGGGCATGGCTTGCAGGTCAGTTCCCCCAATGGCGAGTTGGTCCGCGCTGACGCGGCCATTGGCGTCGACCAAGCCCATGATAGCCATCATTGAAACGCTCTTGCCCGAGCCGGATTCGCCTACCAGCCCCAGCACCTCACCCTGTGCGATGTCCAGGTCCAGGCTTTCGACTGCCACCGTGGGTTTGTTCAATGCGCCGAAATGCACGCTCAGGTTGCGCACCTGGAGCATGGGAGCCAGGGGCTTGGAGGCTTGCGGGTCAGCCATGATTCTTTAGTCGCGGGTCCAGCGCATCACGCAGACCGTCGCCTAGCAGATTGATGGCGATGACGGTCACCAAGATGGCCAACCCAGGCAGCGTGACCAGCCAGGACGCCGTCTCTATGAACCCACGGGAGCTCGCCAGCATGGTTCCCCATTCCGCCGTCGGCGGCTGCGCGCCAAGGCCGAGAAATCCCAGCGCTGCCGCTTCCAGGACCGCGCTTGAAAAGCCCAAGGTGCCCTGCACAATCACTGGGGCTGCACAATTTCGCAAGACCGTATCGAACATCAGGCGTGGTTTGCTGGCGCCGCACTGCCGTGCCGCAGCCACGTAGTCACGCGACATTTCCATTTGCGCCGACGCGCGCACCAGCCGTACGAAGGGCGGCAGCATCACCAAGGCGATCGCCAGTACCGTATTGACGAGGCCCGGGCCAAGGATGGCTACCACCGCAATGGCCAGCAGCAGACCAGGTATCGCCACCAAGAGATCAACGGTGCGCCCGATCACGATAGCAATCCACCCTGGAAAGAAGGCGGCTACCAGCCCCAGCAGGATGCCAGGGACCAAGGCCAGCACCACTGACGCGATTCCGACGGCCAGCGACACACGGGCCCCCCAGATGAGTCGCGACAACAGGTCGCGACCCAAGTCGTCGGTGCCCAAGGGATACCGCCAAGTACCTCCTGACCACACAGGTTTTGCCAGCAGCGCATCACGGAACTGCGCCACAGGGTCGTGCGGCGCAACCCATGGCGCCAGCACCGCGATCAAGACCAGCGCCACGCAGACGAAGAGTCCAGCGGCAGCAGCCCTGCGCTGAACCAGCGAGCTCCAGAGTTCGCGCATACCGTTCAGACCCTGGGGTGACGGATGCGCGGGTCGATGGCACCGTAGAGCACATCCACCAGCAGATTCACACCGATCACCATCAATGCCGTGAGCAGGATACCGCCCTGCAGCACGGTGTAGTCGCGTTGGTAGATGGCGTCAACCAGCCAACGACCAATGCCGGGCCAAGAAAAAATGGTCTCTGTCAGCACCGCGCCGCCAAGCAAGCCGCCCGTCTGAAGGCCTATCACCGTCACAACCGGGATCAACGCATTACGCAGTGCGTGTTTTATTACCACGCGCCAGACCGGCAGTCCGCGCGCACGCGCCGCGCGCACGAACTCCAGCGACAGGGTCTCTAGCAGGCAGGAGCGCGTCATCCGTGCCACGATCGCCATGAAATAGGTACCCAGCACAAAACTTGGCAGGATCAGGTGGCTGACCGCCGAGCGGAAGGCACCCCTCTCGTTCGATAGCAAGGTATCGATCAGCATGAAGCCGGTATGCGCTGGTATGTCATAGACCACGGCCAGTCGACCCGATACCGGTAGCGCCAGCATCGGAATAACATCACGCATCCAGACCGAAAAGAACATGATGGCCAGCAGGCCCGACCAGTAAATCGGCATCGAGTGCCCCGTAAGAGACAAGCCCATCAAGCCCTGATCCACCCAACTGCCACGGCGCAGGGCCGCCAGCGTGCCGATCAATATGCCCCCTAAAGCAGAGATCAACAAGGCACAAAGCGCCAATTCGACCGTGGCCGGGAACAGCGCAGCGAACTCGCTGACCACAGACTTGCGATTGACCAAGGAGGCTCCCAGTTCACCCCTGACCAGACGGCCAAGGTAGGAGAGGTATTGCAATGGCAGCGGTTGATCCAGCCCGAGTTGCTGCACCATCTTGGCGTGCGCTGCCTTGTCACTCATGCGCTCACCCAGCATGACCTCGACCGGATCGCCAGGCAGCAACCTGGCCAGCGCGAAGGCCAAGACGGTGATGCCGATCACGGTAGGCACCGTCATGGCAAGGCGGCTCAGCACGAAACGCCACACAGGTGCTCTCCTCGATGTAGGTCGATCTACAGGTCGTCGTCGGCGCTCGACCTACTTCAGGTCGACCTGCTGCAGAATCGTGCGGGTCAGCGGGTCCATTTGGAAGTTGACCACTTCTTTGCGAACAGGTTTGTACTGCTTGGTGTGGGCGATCGGGATGTAGGGCATCTCTCGCTGGACGATGTCTGCCACCTGCCGGTACAACTTGGCGCGCTGGTCGTTGTTGGTGGTCGCACGTGCTTGCTCAAGCAGGCCATCCACTTCCTTGGTGCACCAGCGCGAGGGTGTCGGACGACTGCAGGTGACCAGAGGAACAAAGAAGTTGTCCGGGTCGGCGATGTCGGCCGCCCAGCCCAACAAGGCCACAGAATGCTCGCCCGCCCGCACGCGCTTGAGGAACTCGCCCCACTCGATGTTCACCACTTTCACGGTGACGCCGACCTTGGCCCAATCGGCCTGCAGCATCTCGGCGGTTTTCTTGGCGTCCGGGTTGTACTGGGCCGCAATCATCGGTGCCCAGACCTCCACCTCGAAACCGTTCGGATACCCCGCGGCAGCCAGCATTTTTTTGGCCTGCTCAGGGTTGAAGGGGATCTCCTTGAGGTCCGCAAAGTGGCCCAGCGTGTTGGGGGGAACCAATTGCGATGTCGCCGTGCCGATGCCCTGGTAGACCGCCTGCAGCATGGCTTTGCGGTCAGACGCCTGGGCCAAGGCGTTACGCACATCCTTGTTGTCGAATGGCTTCTTCTCGGTGTTGAGGCCGATGTAGCCGATGTTCAGGCCGCCCACTTCCTGCAGAACCAGGTTACTGTCGGCACGAATCGTGGCGAGGTCCTGTGGGCGCGGGTTTGATCCAATGTGGCATTCGCCAACCTTGATCTTCTGCAGGCGGACCGCTGCATCCTTCACGGTCTGAATGACCAAGCGGTCGACCTTGGGCTTGCCGCCCCAGTATTGTGCGTTGGCATCGTAGCGGACCTGTGCATCCTTGTCGTAGCGGCGCATGATCCAGGGGCCCGTGCCAATAGGTTCGCTGTCAAGGTTGGCCAGTTTTCCGGCCTTTTGCAGCTGTTCGGCGTACTCCAGCGATGTCACGATGGATGTGACCATACCCAGGTTGGCCATTGTGGTGGCATCTGCGACCTTCAGGTTCAGTCGCATGGTGTTGGCGTCGACTTTCTCAACCGAGGCAAGGTTCTTGGCCCAGCTGTTATACGGGTAGTTGCTCACGCCGTAGGCTTTGTTGAAGGCACTGTCGGTGTCGCGGTAGCGCTCCATCGAAAACACCACGTCGTCCACGGTCAGGTCACGCGTAGGCTTGAAATAGTCGGTGCTGTGAAACTTCACCCCTTTGCGAATGGTGAAGGTGTAAGCCTTTCCATCAGCGCTAATGGTCCATTTTTCTGCCAGTCCGGGGAGCAACTTAAGCGTGCCGGGCTCAAACTCCACAAGCCGATCGTAAATGGTCAGGCCGGCGGCATCGATGGTCTGGGTCGTTGTCCATCGCGGCATGTCGAAACCTTGCGGGTCTGACGGCGCGCAATAGACCAGCGTTTTGCTCTGCGCTGCGCACAGCGTGGCGCCGAGCGCCAGGGTAAGGCCCAGGGTCAGCCTGGATAAACCGTTGAGTGTCATCGTGAAGTCTCCTAGTTGATCTACGCCATTCATTGACCCCATTCCGGGTCCAATTAAATGTTCCGCATAGTGGAACATGCGTTCAATTATAGAGTATTTTGATTTTTTGCAAAGCTTAAGCTTTTTTATTAAGTTGTCGCGTCCCCGACCTTCTCAGTTCAGGTGTTCAGGTTGAATCTCAGATAGGGTTCCCGTTCAAGTTGTTGCAGCAGGTTGACTTCCCAGGTGAGGTATTGCTGCATCGCCTCCTGCACGCCCGTCCTGCGGGCATAGGGGGGGTACCACATGTCATCGGTGGGCGTAAGGAGCAAGGGGTCGTCGTCACCTGTGCATCGCTCCACCGGCAGACCAGCAGCGCGCCAGGCTGCACGTCCGCCGGCCAGAACCCGTACATTCGACCAGCCTGCATCCATCGCATCCTGTGCGGCATACCGAGAAACACGGCCATCGGCGCACACAAAAACCAGGGGCGTGTATACCTCGAATCGGCCCAGTGCATCCAGCAAACGTGAGCGCATCGCATAGAAAGACCCAGGGATCCTGCCGGCACGGTACCAGTAACTCTCGCCGACATCGATCACCCGGGTGCCGGAAGCGCCTGTATCCAACAGTGCTCGGAGTGCTGACGCCTCGAGCATAGGGGCAGTCAATCCCGATTCACCCAAGCAGGGAATCGCCACTGGACCTACCTCAAGTGGTCCGGCCAGACCGTCTCGCAGTACGTGGACGTCTAGCCAGCCCATTTGTCGCATCCAATGTGCGGTCATGACTGACTGCACGGCATGCTTGTCGACCAGCACGATCCGGGCGCCACGCACGGGAGCAAACGTATCGGTAGCTTGCACCAGCTGACCACCGGGCGCGTTCAGACTGCCGGGCAGATGACCGTCCACAAAGGCGTCTGTCAAACGCACATCGAAGACATAGGTTGTCCTGTCTGCTTGTGTCTGCATGGCTCTGACCTGTGCCAAGGTAACGAAGGACACCTGATGGCGCTTAGCAACCACATCCGCCAACGCAAGCGCCGCCTCCAAAGCTGACCCTACAGGTTCGGACACCATATTGTCCCGACCGTGTTCGGCAGGAAAGCCCGCCAGCTCCCATCCCATGGTGCCATTTTTCAGCGCAACGACCGGGTTGGGGAGACCTGCATTTCGCAGGCTTTGGCAGCCGATGATTGAGCGAGTGCGACCAGCGCAATTGACCACCACCGTGGTCGCAGGAGACCTCAGCAGGCCCGGAATTCGCAGCACCAATTCGGCGCCCGGGCAATCTGCGGCTCCAGGAATGCTGACCATTCGATACTCCTCCAGCGGGCGCGCATCCACCACGACGATGTCGCGACCCTCCTCCTGCCAAAGCCTGAGCTCCTGCGGCTCAATGCGCGGCGTGTCGTGCGTGTGTTCGACCAACTCGCCGAACGCCTTAGATGGCACATTGGTTCCTGAGAAGAGTTCGTAACCTGCAGCCAGCCAAGCGGCTACGCCGCCGGAGAGAATATGCACACCCGTGTAGCCATGGCTTGAGAGCTTTAAGGCAGCGCGCTCGCACGAACCGTCGCCATCGTCCACTAAGACCAGCCGCACATCACGCCGTGGCAGCAAGGCAGGTATCCGGACCTCCAACTGGGCGAGCGGAATGTTGCTGGCAAGCAGAAGATGGGAGCGGGAAAACGGCCCACCATCACGTACGTCGATGAGCGCAATCTCGGCGCCATCGCCAAGCCAAGCGCGCAGCGTAGTGGATTCGATCAAGGAGACCATGATTTAATGCCGTCTTCTTATTCGGCGGCCAGTGCCCGGTCAAACGCGTCCAGCAGGGCATCAATGTCGTCCAGCGTGATGCACATCGGCGGGTTGATCCGAAAGGTATTGCGGGTAGGACTCCCCTTGACCATGATGAAGCCTGCATCGCGCATGCGAGCCATGACCCGCTCGCCCTCGTCTACCGCGGGTTCACGGGTCGAACGGTCGCGTACCATTTCGATACCCAGCATCAAGCCCGCACCGCGCACGTCGCCAATCAGCGCATGCCGGCCCTGCAGCTTGCGAAGTCCTGTTAGCAAGCGCTCACCGCAGCTTAAGGCATGGGCTTGTAAACCTTCATCGTCAATCACCTTGAGAACTGACCGAGCCGCAGCGCTAGCCACCGGATTTCCAGCGTAGGTGTTGAAGAAACGAACTTTCGCAAAGGATTCTGCAATGTCGCGGCGGCAGACCACTGCGGCAATCGGAAACCCATTGCCCATGCCTTTACCCAGGACCACAATGTCGGGCATGGCGTCGTGCGCCTCGAATCCCCAGTAGTGTGAACCCAAACGACCAAATCCCGTCTGAACTTCGTCGCTGATGCACAACCCGCCCGCCTCCCGGGTGATCTTGAAAGCCTCACGCATATAGCCCGGCGGCATGGGCACCACGCCGCCGGAGCCCTGAATGGGCTCGATGATCATGCCGGCGATCCGTCCGCAAGTGGAGGAAAAGATGCTTCTCCGCAGTTCTGAAAGATAGGGTTCGAGAACCGCCCCGAATGCACCTTTGTACTGATCAGGATGCATCGCATGCACGAAGCCCTGCATCGCGGCCGATGACCAGCGGTTGAAGCTGAAAGCCGTGCTGCCAGATGCACCAAATTGAAGCCCGTGGTAGGCGTTGCGCAGTGAGACTAACTCAAAGTATCCGGTATGAGCTCGTGCCATCATGTACGCCAAGTCGATGGCCTCCGAGCCACTGTTAACAAGCTGAACCACCCAGTCGGAACCCTTCGGCATGCGCGCCAACAGCTCCTCGGCATACAGAATGGGTTGCTCGTTAAAGAACAGCGATGTGCAATGCTGCATCAGCTGCATTTGCTCACCGGCCATAGCCATGGTGACCGGATGCGCGAAACCAAGGCTAATGCACAGATTCTGCGCCGTGCAGTCCAAGTATCTTTTACCGGTTTCGTCAAAGACGTATTGACCCTGACCTCGCACTAGAGTGAGTGGCTGGTGCGGATAGATCATGGTGGTCCCAAGCGATGCGCTCATGCAGCGCGCCCGCCGCTGGGCGAGGGAGACGGTGGAGGACGCGACGTCAATCGCGGGAGCATGGGCGGCTGTTTCTGCCATGGTGTAGTCTTTGCAAGGTGAGGGCGAAGCGGCCTGCATCCTAAGGCACTTTAATGACCTTGTCAAAAAAAATTTTTTTCGTTTGGTACTAAAAATGGTAAGAGAAATAACATCCGTGCGTCGCTCCCTCAAGGCCGCTCCCGCGACCCGAGGACCCGGGAGGGCCACGCTCGCGCATATCCTGCATGCGGCCGGGCAGGTGCTGCAAGAAAGCGGCTATGAAGGGCTGAATACAACTGCCGTGGCGCAGCGTGCCGGCGTCAGCACGGCGACGATGTACCGTCACTTCCCTGACAAACATGCGGTGCTACATGCCCTCATCGTCCATGAACAGACCGAGCGGGCGGAGGCATTGGAGCCATTTTTTTCTGCCATTGCGACTGCCCCGGACTGGCGAGTCCCATTAGCTGAATCAACGCGCAACAGCTGGCGCCTCCGGCTCGCCCAGCCTGGGGCCTATTCGGCGCGTCGGGCGTTGCAGATGTCACCGGAGTTGTGGAAGTGGGACCAGGAGCAGAACGAGTCGATTGCAATGAGGTTGGCAGCAGCCATGTGCCAACGTAACCCGAAGCTGTCGCAAGCCCGAGCACGTAAGGCTTCACTGGTGTCTGTCCAAGCCGTTGTGGCGCTGCTCGATCTGGCCAGTCTGAACCCGCGCCGCGGATCTGCCATCGTCGAGGAAGCCATCACGCTGCGCGCAGCCTATCTCGCCCCCTTTCTTGAAAAGTAAGGGAGCGTCGCCCTGATTCATGAGGTTGCGCATCGACGACCCGGGTGCGCAGCCGGGCGGAAGAATTTTTGCGGCCAGCGCGATCTGTTTGGCCTTGGCGGCGTGGCGCAGGCTGCGCCTAGCCAAGGGTGGCGTTAAAGTACCTGTTTGTCCAACATCGGAAAGCTGAATGAACAACACGCTGATCAAGGGGCTGGCCTTGCTGGAGATGCTGGCGCATTCGGAGGGAGCGCTGGGTGTCACCGAGGTATCGGCCAAGACTGGCCTGGGCAAAAGCAACGCCCACCGGCTGTTGCAAGGCCTGGTTGAGGCTGGGTACGTACGCCAGGACCCGTCATCCGGGGACTACACCACGACGATCAAGGCATGGGAGTTGGGTTCTGCCGTCATGGCCAAGATCGGGCTCACGCAGATGGCTGAACCGTTCATGGCTTCCCTGTTGAACCGGTTTCGCGAGACGGTGCACCTGTCGGTGCTCGAGGGCGACGAGGTCGTTTACATCCACAAGCTCGACAGCCCCGAGCCGGTTCGTGCCTACAGCCAGGTCGGCGGGCGGGCGCCGGCCTATTGCGTGGCCACCGGAAAATCGATGCTGGCGTTTCAAAGTGCCGCCTTCCTGGAAGCAATGTCCACCCGGTTACAGCGCCACTCACCGCGCACCATCACCAAGGCGGCGGAGTTCCTGAGCGAAATGGACGCCGTGCGGCGGCAGGGCTATGCGGTCAATCGGGGGGAGTGGCGCGAAAGCGTGGGCGGCTGCGCGGCGCCGATCTTCGATCCCGCCGGCGGCGTGATCGCCGCCATTGGTGTGTCGGGCCCGATCGAGCGCTTGCGCCCCTCTCAGTTCAAGGCCATGTCGGTTGAACTGATCAAGGCGGCCACAGGTATCGGCACTGAAATTGCGGGTCCGGGCCTGAGCAAGAGCAAGACCCGCTGAGGCGTTTCAGGCGTCTGCAAACAAAGGCGGCGTGAAGACTTGAACTGGCGGCGGCGTGCCGATGAATTTTTCGATCTCGACCAGGCAAGTCTGGGCCGAGCAACCCTGAGACAGGCGCGATGCGCCGACGTCGCGTGTTAATGAATTCGGATTGCCGTGTCGGTCCAATGAATCGCGGTCACCTGGCATTTGCGGGTCCCACCAGGCGCCGGTGCTCAGTTTGACCACCCCTGGCCGCAAATTGACGTCCAACACGGCGCCGGCCAGGCAAGCCCCCCGGTCGTTGAAGACCCGAACCACATCGCCATGGCGAACACCACGCCGGGCAGCATCGTCGGGGTGTATGTGAATCGGTTCTCGCCCGGCCACTTTGTTGGCCAGGCTATAGGACGAATGGTCCAGCTGACTGTGCAGCTTGGTATGGGGCTGGTCAGACAGCATGTGCAGCGGATGCCTTCTTGCGGCTGCGCCGCCAAGCCACTCAGCCGGCTCGAACCAGGTCGGGTGGCCAGGGCAGTCCGCGTAGCCGAAAGAGGCAATGCGTTCCGAGAATAGCTCGATGCGGCCACTCGGCGTCTCCAGCGGGTGGCCCACTGGGTCGGCCCGAAACTGCGCCAGCATCACCACGCCACCGTCGCTGGGTGGCAAGCGCACGCCAGAGGTGGCCCAAAAATCCGTGAACGCGGGGTATTCGACACCGGCTGTCTTGGCGCCGCGCGCAGCGTGGGCGTAAAGAAACTCCAGCCACTGCATGGTGCTGCGGCCTTCGGTGAATGCGTCGCGCAGGCCCATGCGCTGCGCAATGTCGGCAAAGATGTCGTAGTCGTCGCGCGACACGCCAGCAGGGTTCATCAATTGTTTCATCGCGATCAACAAGGGGTCGCGGGTGCCGTGGCCGATATCGTTGCGTTCAAGCGTCGACGTGGCCGGCAGCACGATGTCTGCCATGCGGGCATGCGCGTTCCAGACCTGTTCGTGCACGACGATGGTCTCTGGGCGCGCCCATGCTTGGGCCAGACGGGTCAAATCCTGGTGGTGATGAAATGGGTTGCCGCCGGCCCAGTACACCAGCCGGATATCGGGGTAGACATGGCGCTCGCCGTTGTAATCGAAACTCTTTCCAGGTGACAACAGCATGTCGGTGATACGGGCTACCGGAATAAAGGCTTTCACCGGGTTGACACCCTGAGGAAGCGTGGGGCCGGGCAGCAGGCGGTCGGGACTTCCGATGTTGTTGGTGGGGCCATAGGCCATTCCGAAACCCCCGCCGGGCAGGCCGATCTGCCCCAGCACTGCGGCCAGCCCCACGGTGGACCAGAAGGCCTGTTCGCCGTGGTCCGCACGCTGCAGCGACCATGCCACATTCACCATGCTGCGGTTGCCGGCGAGTTGCAGGGCAAGCTCGCGCAGGCGCTGCGCAGGCACGTCGGCGATGGGTGCAGCCCAGTCCGCATTCTTCACGACGCCGTCGACCTTGCCCAGCAGGTAGTCTTGCCAACGCTCGAAACCCACGCAGTAGCGTGCCAGGAAGGGGAGGTCGTGACGACCAGCCAGGATCACCTCGGTGGCCAGGGCGAGCATGACACTGACGTCGGTGTTGGGCCGAATCGGTATCCACTCCGTGGCGTTGTCGGGCACGTCCAGGTTGCTGCGCACAGGGCTGAAGTTCACAAAATGGCAACCGGCGCTCGCCATGCTCGCCAGGCCCTTGCTGACCCGGTGCTCAGAGGCCGACCCCAGGCCAACCTGGGCGTTCTTTTGGGGCACGCCACCAAAGGTCACAAACAGGCGCGTGTGGGCCGCCAGCACGTCCCAGCTGTGGTGCTGGACCATCAGCTGCTCCATGGGTGCGACGATGTGCGGCATCAACACGCGCCCGGCCCCCAGGCTGTAACTGTCCATGTGACGTACGTAGCCGCCCAAGGTGTTGAGGAATCGGTGCACCTGACTTTGCGCGTGGTGGAACCGGCCGGCGCTGGCCCAACCGTAGGAGCCGCCGAAGATTGACGCATTACCGTGCTGCGCGATCACGCGTTGGAGTTCGCCGGCCACCAGGTTCAGCGCGTGCTCCCAGCTCACCTCGACAAAGGGATCCTTGCCTCGGCCCGAACCGCTGGTTTCCACACCATGGCGATGCAGCCAGCCCCTGCGCACGGCAGGCCGTTGAATGCGAAGCGGAGAGCGATACGCGTCCCACATGGCCGGGCCTATTGGAGAAGGATCGGGGTCGTCGGCACGAGAGGTCAGTCCGACCACCTCCCCGTTTTTGCGAACCACGTCATAAGCGCCCCAATGGGAGGTGGCAAGGTCTTTCCCAATCGGTGTGGTGAGCATGGCAGACTCCTCATTTTGTTAAATAGGCCGTGTTATCATATTCGATACTTCAATACGACCATTCCATTTTATGGAATTTTGCTTATTTCTCCATCGCAGATAACCCGCATGCCGATTTCGCTTCAACCCCTACACGGTGTCAAGGTCATCGAGTTCTGCCATGTGGCGGCTGGGCCGTTTTGCGGCATGTTGCTGGCTGATTTCGGGGCTGAGGTGGTGAAGGTCGAGCCACCTGAGGGCGACGTGATGCGCCAATGGCCTCCCTTGAGTCAGGGTTTCAGCGAAAATTTTGCATCTATCAACCGTGGCAAACAGTCGGTGATGCTCGACTTGAAGAACCCAGAACAACGTGACTTGGCGCGCCAACTGGTACTGGGTGCCGATGTGCTGATAGAGAACAGCCGCCCAGGCGCGATGACAAGGTTGGGACTGGGTTGGGACTGGTTCGGGCCTCGCAAGCCCTCACTCATTTATTGCTCCATTTCAGCGTTCGGCCAAGATGGACCGCGCGGCCCGGAGGGCGGCTTTGACCTGACCATCCAGGCCAGCGCCGGTGTGATGAGCGTGACCGGCGAGCCCGACGGTGCCCCGGTCAAGGCCGGTGTCCCACTGGTGGATTTTGCGTCTGGACTGTATGCGGCGTACACCATCGCCGCACTGCTCACCCGCGTACGCCATGGTGAACCTGGCGGTCAGGTGGACATACCAATGTTCTCGACCACCATTGCCATCTCTGCGCTGCAGACCAGCGAATATTTCGGCACTGGGCGCAATCCGCGCAAGCTGGGCTCGGCGCATCCACGCAATGCGCCCTATCAGGCCTACCGTGCCAGCGACGGCTGGTTCGCGATGGCGGCGGGCAACAACAAGCTCTGGCAGCAGGTATGTCAGCTGACACCGGCCATGGAGCTTCTGGATGACCCACGCTTCGCGACCCCGCTCCTACGTGCGGCCAACCAGGCGGCATTGAAAGTGCTGCTCGAAGAACGGTTCGTGCACCGGCCGGTCCAAAAGTGGCTCGACCTGTACGCGTCGGCCGGTGTGCCCTGTGCGCCCATCAATGGCTACGCAGAGGCGCTGGCTGATCCGCAGGCCAAGCACCTGCAACTGGTGCAACCCATGCAGCTGCCGAACGGCGTGTCCACCCAAACGGTAGGCTGCCCGGTGAAAATCAACGGACAGGTGATCAACGTGAACACGCGCCCTCCGGCGCTGGGTGAACACACCGAGCGGGTTTTGGCTAATCTTCAGACACCCCCCCCGGTTGTCGCACTTGCAGCGGACAACGAACCCAAAGGTGAAACCCGATGAGCATGATTTCGTCCGACAAGCAGCCTTACGAGACACTGTGTCTCTACATTGACGGAGAGTTCATCCACGGAGGTGGGCGCCATGAACAGGATGTCGTGGACCCCGCCAACGGTCAGCTTCTGGGACACTTGCCGCACGCGACCCCTGCGGACTTGGATCGTGCCCTGGCTGCCGCCGAACGTGCATTCGAAACCTGGCGACTGGTCTCACCGATGGAAAAGAGCCGGGTGCTGCGCCGTGTCGGCGAACTCACGCGTGAGCGCGCCCGGGAAGTAGGCCGCAACATGACCCGCGACCAGGGCAAACCACTGGCCGACGCTGTGGCGGAGCTCACACGCTGCGCCGACCATTGCGACTGGCACGCCGAGGAATGCCGCCGGATCTACGGTCGGGTGATCCCCCCCCGTTTGCCCAACGTACGCCAGTTCGTGCTCCGCGAGCCAGTGGGCGTGGTGGCGGCGTTCACGCCCTGGAACTTTCCCTACAACCAGGCGATTCGCAAAATCGCTGCTGCCGTGGGTGCGGGTTGCACCATTGTGCTCAAGGGGCCTGAAGACACGCCAAGTGCCGTCGTGGCGATCGCCCGAATGTTCCACGAGGCTGGTCTGCCGCCCGGTGTACTCAACATCGTCTGGGGTGTGCCGTCCGAAGTGTCGCAGCACCTGATCACCTCACCGATCGTGCGCAAGGTGTCATTCACTGGCTCTGTGCCAGTGGGCAAGCAACTGGCTGCCCTGGCAGGACTGCACATGAAGCGCGTCACCATGGAGTTGGGGGGGCATTCACCCGTGATCGTCTGTGACGACACCGATGTGGAGCGGGCGGCGGATATGCTCTCGACACTCAAGTTTTCCAACGCGGGGCAAGTCTGTGTCTCACCAAACCGACTGTTCATTCATGCGAAGGTGTTCGATCGCTTCATGACGCGCTTCATTGACAACGCGAAAAAGATCAAGGTCGGCCATGGCTTGGAGCCAGACACCAAAATGGGGCCGCTGGCGCATGCGCGCCGGCTGCCGGTGATGGCTGATTTCATCCAGGATGCCACCGAACAAGGTGCCACACTGGCGCTGGGCGGTGAACGCATCGGCACAGTGGGGAATTTCTGGCAGCCCACAGTGCTCACCCACGTGCCCGAGACCAGCAAAGTCATGACGATCGAGCCCTTCGGCCCGATTGCACCCTGTGTCCCCTTCACCGACCTGGACGACACCATCCGTCGTGCCAACAGCTTGCCCTACGGCCTGTCGTCGTACGCTTTTACCAGTTCGACCAAAAACGCGCTCAAGATCCAGAACGGGATTCAGGCCGGCATGGTGAACATCAACCATTTCGCAGGTGGCATCGCCGAAATGCCGGTAGGCGGCGTGAAAGACAGCGGCATAGGCAGCGAAGGTGGCAGCGAAACTTTCGACGCCTACCTGACCACCAAGTTCGTGACACAGATGGACTAAATACAAGGAACCTCACCATGCTCCGCACCCATGACCTGAACGTCGCGCAGGACGTTGAATCGCTGTTTCATCCCTACACCCCATTGGCCAAGCAGCGTGAAACCGGCCCGCTCGTCATCAAACGCGGAGACGGTGTGTATGTGGAGGACGACCAGGGCAAACGCTACCTCGAGGCGATGTCGGGTTTGTGGTGCACGTCGCTGGGCTTTTCCGAGCAGAGACTCATGGACGCGGCAACCCGACAGTTCCAGCAGTTGCCTTACTACCAGCTGTTCAATGGACGATCCACTGAGCCGTCGATCGAGTTGTCGCACCGTCTGATTGAAAAGACGAAACACCTTGGCATGGCCAAGGCGATGTTCGCCAATTCCGGCTCCGAGGCCAACGACCAAGCGGTCAAGATGGTGTGGTACTACTTCAACTCAGTAGGTAAACCTGCAAAGAAGAAATTGATTGCGCGGGAACGCGGCTACCACGGCGTCACGGTGATGTCCGGCAGTTTGACGGGACTGGCCGGCAACCACATGGATTTTGACCTGCCTTTTGGTGACCGCGTGTTGCGCACAGCATGTCCGAGCCACTACCACTACGGCAAGCCAGGAGAGACTGAAGCCGAATTTGTGGACCGCATCGTGTCCGAGCTTGAGGCGCTGATCGCGCGAGAGGGCGCAGACACGATCGCTGCCTTCTTCGCAGAGCCTGTCCAAGGGGCTGGCGGTGTGATCGTTCCCCCCGCCGGTTATTGGGCAAAAGTGCAGGCGGTGCTGCGCAAGAACGACATTCTCCTGGTGGCCGATGAAGTCATCACTGGTTTTGGCCGTACTGGGCAGTGGTTCGGCTGCGACACCTACCAAATCCAGCCGGACATGATGACGGTGGCCAAAGCCTTGTCGAGTTCCTACCTGCCGATTTCTGCGACCTTGGTTAGCGCGCGGCTCTACGAAGGCCTGACTGCGGGCAGCACCAAAAATGGCGTCTTCTCGCATGGCGTGACCTATGCCGGCCACCCGGTCTGCGCTGCAGTGGCGATTGAAGCACTGAAGATCTACGAAGAACGCGACCTCGCTGCCCGGGCGCGCGGGCTGTCACCGCAGTTTTTGCATCGACTGAGCGCCTTGGAGGCCCATCCGATGGTGCATTCGACCCGGGGCGTGGGCCTGATCGGCGCGCTGGAACTGGTTCAGGAGAAGGCAACGCGCAAAACCTTCGACCCCGCCAGTGGCATTCAGGCCCGGGTTCAAAGCGCTGGCCTTGAGCTTGGGCTGATTTGCCGCTCCTTGCGCGATATTGTGGCCATCTGTCCACCTTTGATCATCACGGAAAATCAGATCGACGAGTTGTTCGACAAACTGTGGCAGTCGCTCGATCTCGCGCACGCAGATGCACGCAAGGCCGGCCTGATGCCCTGACCGGTCAACGATCGATAGGACGTTGTATGGAGATGGTACTGCTGACTCACCATGACGACGGCACCACGCTGATCACGATCAACCGACCTGAGCGGCGCAACGCGATTTGCGCGCAAACCGCGATCGAACTGCAGCAAGCTTTCGCGGAATTCGACCGCAGCGCACAGAAGGTGGCCGTCGTCACTGGCACTGGTGACGACGCATTTTCGTCTGGGGCTGACGTTAGCAAGCTGCCTGAGTTGTGGCGCTGCATTCCCACCCTTGGCATCACGACCGAGAAGCCGGTGATCGCCGCTGTGGCCGGCCATTGCGTTGGCGGTGCGCTGGTCATGACCATGATGTGCGACTTGTTGGTGGCGGCGGACAACGCCAAGTTCTCATACCCCGAGGCGGCGCTTGGATTCACGGGGGGCCTGATTGCGAGCCTGGCGGCCCGCATTCCGCACAAGGTCGCCATGGAGATGCTCTTGCTGTGTCGTACGCTGGGCGCTCAACGCGCCTATGAGGTGGGTTTTGCCAATGAGGTGGTGCCGGTGGGCCAGCAGGTGACCCGGGCGCTGGCATTGGCCAGGGAGATGACGGCGTTCTCACCCATGGTGCTGCGCACGCTCAAGCGTTTCGTGAACGACGGCGTGATGGCACAGGGCCCTTCGGAACGCATGGCCCGCGCCAACCGGGACTTGGCCATGGTGCGAGACAGCGAGGATGCGCGCGAGGCCAAACTGGCTTTTGCGCAAAAGCGCAAGCCCCAATTCACCGGACGCTGACTCTCAGGCAGGAGAGACCCGCCCATGGCACACAGTGCCCCAGACGCCGACATCCTTGAGGCATTCCGGTGGCACCTCCAGCGGATCGTCTTCAAGCACCGCGAAATCCGCGCTTTTGCCCACGCTGATGGAGCCAATCTCGCGCTCCAGTCCCAAGGTGTAGGCGCTCCCCAGCGTGATGGCATGCAGCGCCTGGGGTACGCTCAGGCGTTCTTGTGGGCCCAGTACTTGCCCGCTGCTGGTGAGGCGATTGACGGCGCACCAGGCCGTGAACAAAGGCGCCATTGGCGTGACCGGCACATCGCTGTGGATGCCGAAGGGTAGGCCCAGGCGCTGCGCCGTCGCTGCCGCATTCATCCGGGCCGCCTGCGCCGGCCCAACTGTCAGGGATGCATGGGCGTCGCCCCAATAGTAGATGTGGTTGGAGAACAGGTTCACACTGGCACCCAAGTCGCGTGCTCGACACATCAGGCCTTCGTCCATCAGCTGCGCATGTTGCAAGGTGACCCTATGCCCGCTGGAAGGCGCGATGGCCAAGGCCTGTTCCAAGAGATTCAGTGCGAGTTCCGACGCTTCGTCGCCGTTGGTATGGATGTGCAGTGGTACGGCCAGCTTCAGGGCGGCGACCATGACATCGCGAACCCATTCAGGTGCCACGTACCAGAGACCGTTGGGTGCACCCTGGACATAGGCCCCCGCGCGCAGCCGGGCTGTAAAACCCTGTATAGAACCGTCCATGACCAGCTTGAATTGCCCCATGCGAAGCAACTCGTGAGAGTGGGTGCGCAAATATTGAAGTCGCGCGAACAGGTCTTGCACGGGTTTACCCTGGCCAAGCATCGCAGGAATGAGCCGGACTGGCCAATGTGGCATCCCGGTGACCTCCTGGATGGCGGCCAACGTCTCGTCGGTCAGTGAATTGGCCAGGTCAGTGACCGTTGTCACGCCGGTTTGCACGCACAGGCGGGCGAAATCCCGAAAAGCAGCGCGGTCAGAGCCCTGCAAGGCCTCGGCGAAACCCAGCAGTTGCGCCGCCGGGCCAATCAGTGTGGAGCCGCGCAATTCGCCCACAGCCATGCCATCGCTGTCAAGTGGCAGGCCAGCGTAGGCCTGGTCTGGTGCGAGCAGTTTGACGCGGCGTAAGGCCTCGGTGTTGAGGTACAGGATGTGGTAACTGGCGTTGATCATCGCCACGGGCTCAGTCCTGCTGACCTGGTCTAGGTCGTGGCGAGTGGGTGGGCGCTCCAGGTGGATCGGGTCTATACCCCAAGCAAATACAGTCTCACCAACCCGGCTGCTGGACATGCCTTCGCGCAGTCGCTCCAGGATGGCGCTGATGCTGTGAACAGGTGGCCAAAGGCGGCCGGCAGGATCGCGCCGCTCAAATTGCCCGCAATAGGCATAGCGCCAGGCGACACAGGCATCGGCATGGGCGTGGCCTTCCACGAAGCCGGGGAGGAGGACTTTGTCGGCAAAGCGTGAGTCGAGGGTGGCGGGACCCAGAGCCTTCAGGGTATCCAGAGGCCCCACTCCCGCGATTCGGCCCTCAACAACTGCCACATGGGTGGCCTCGGGGCAACTCTCGTCAAGGGTGTGGATGCGTCGAGCACTGTAAATCGTGGCGGTCATGGCGCAATGGTCTCCGAGGGTCTACCAACGCGGGTCAATGGGTGAACGAACGCCTTCATGGGCCTCGATCACCTCGCCTGCGTCGAGGCAAATATCCTCCCGGAACTTGGGCCCGTAGATCTGAACCCCCTGGGGCTGGCCATTGTGCTGTCCGATTGGCACTGCCAGCACAGGCAAGCCCAGCAATGGGGCCTGAAGCAAGTATCGAAACCCCTTGTCGATCACATAGCCCATATCCCGTGCATCATGGTCAGGCAACATCGTGTGCGCCGCACTCACCGGTGTAATGATCAGGGGATAGGTTTCCATGAACTCGTTCCATTGCCGCATCAGCGTGTGGCGCTCGGCCAGTGCAGCCCAGTAGTCGGTTACCGTGACGGGTTTGCGTGTGGCCCACCATGCTGTCATGGTGCGGGTCAATTCATCGTCGTCGACGACTGGCAACATCGGTTCGAGCGCTGCCCGAATCTCATGCATGCCAATATCGTCCCAGAGCTCGAATGCCCGAACAAAGCCTGGTGGCGTGGCTTCTTCCACGACATAACCAGCCTCCCGCAGATAACTGCCAGCCTGACGCACTGCAGCCAGCGCCGACGGATCCACATCGGTGCCCAAGCGCTCAGTGACCAGCGCCACGCGGGTTGGACGCGACAACGGACTGCCTCGGAGCGGCACCGGCAACCACAGGGGATCTCCGGGATGACCGCGGCCAGCCATGACTTCGAAGCCCAGGCGTGCGTCGCGCACACTGCGCGCCATCGGCCCAGGAACTGCCATCAGCTGCGCGGCCATGCGCGTGGGGGTCGTTGCTGAACGGTTGTACATCGGGATGCGTCCAGGCGTCGTACGCAGCCCCACGATACCGTTGCAATAGGCCGGCCAGCGGATCGAGCCGCCAATGTCTGTTCCATGCGCGAAGGTGCCAACGCCAGCAGCAGTGGCAGCGCCCGCGCCACCGCTAGACCCACCGCAGGTGACGTTTCGGTCCCACGGATTGAGCGTTCTGCCGTGCAGCATGTTGTTGGTCACGAGACGCATGGCAAATGCCGGCGCGTTGGTGCGGCCAATGACAATGGCACCAGCCTCCTTGAGATTGCGCACGACAGGCGCATCATGCTCGGCGAGATGGTTCTTGAGCATGCGCAGACCATTGTCGGCAGCTTGCCCTTTTTGGTCGGCTGTGATCTTGATGGTGATGGGTACACCATGCAGTGGCCCTAGCGCTGCACCGCTGCGCTGGACCCGGTCGGCCGCGTCAGCATCGGCGAGGGCCTGTTCGGGGAACTGATGCACCACCGCGTTGAGTTTGGGGTTCACGGCGTCAAGTCGTTGCAGGTGCGCCTGCGTCGCCTCACGCGCAGAGACTTTGCCGGCGCGTATGTGAGAGGCCAGCTCGGTCGCGTCGAGTTGCCAGAGTTCGGATGTCATGTCAGTCCCTTCAGAAGGCGGTTGCGTCAATTTTAACTGGACCAGCCCTTAAAAGAAAGCACATACTTTATTATGATGTCCATCTGTTCAAATCTTTGATTCCGGGCGGTACACCATGATGCATGACTGTTTTGGCCTGCCGTTGACGGCGGGCGATGCGGCCGCAGTGCGGCATTACGATTTGGCACTGCGCAAGTTGCTGGTGTTGCGTAACGACCCTGTAGCGGAGGTCGATGCCGCTCTGCGCATCGACCCTGGCATGGTCATGGGTCATGTGCTCAAGGGGCTCCTGTGTGTCCTGGGTACCGAGAAGTCTCTGCTGGCGGACGCGCGCTCGGCGCTGCAGGCGGGGCTGGCTGTCGCGCACGGAGCAAGCCCGCGAGAGCAAGGCCACCTCGCGGCGCTGTCGGCCTGGGTCGGAGGCCGGCTGCACGAGGCCTGTGCCTGCTGGGAGCGGGTGCTGGTGGCACAGCCGGACGATGCCTTGGCCATGTTCGCCGCGCACCAGGGCGACTTCTTCCTCGGGCAGTCGAGCGAACTGCGCGACCGCGTGGCGCGCCGGCTGCCAGACATTGAAACGGGCAGTTCCCTAGAGGGCTACTACCTCGGGATGCATGCCTTCGGGCTGGAGGAAATGGGTGACTACGCCCGTGCCGAAGCGTTGGGCCGCAAGGCGGTGCAGCGCGATGCCCAGGATGCTTGGGCCACTCACGCCGTGGCCCATGTGTTGGAGATGACGAACCGCGTTGAGGACGGTGTCTCTTGGCTCACCGCCACGGCGTCGGGCTGGGCGACCGACAACTTTTTCGCGGTGCACAACTGGTGGCATTTGGCGCTCTACCACATGGATCAGCAGCGATGGCCCGAAGTGCTGCGCCTCTACGATGAGCGTGTCCGTGGTGCCGATTCGTCGGTCGTTCTGGATATGCTCGACGCCAGCGCCTTGCTGTGGCGCCTGACCTTGCACCGAGTGGACGTTGGCCAGCGCTGGCAGCGCATGGTGGAGGTTTGGGAGCCGCGTATTGACGACGGCTGGTATGCCTTCAATGACTGCCACGCGATGATGGCGTTCGCTGGCGCTGGGCGCGAAGACCTGGCGCAAAGATTGCTGGCCGCCATGGAGCACGCGACCGGCGGCGAGGCCGACAACGCTGTCGTGACGCGCAGCGTAGGCCTGCCAGTCGCGCGTGCGTTGTGGGCATTTGCCCAGGGTCACTACGGGACGTCGGCGGATATGCTGGCGCCTGTGAAGGCGATCGCCGCCCGTGCCGGCGGGTCCCACGCGCAGCGCGACCTGCTGGCGCAGACGTTAATTACCGCAGCCGAGAGAAGTGGTCAGACGGCGCTGGCCCGCGCTCTGCTGAACGAGCGATTGGTCGCCAAACCGCAGTCTGCGCTCAACCGGGCCTGGATGTGGCGAGTGCTTGGGCGTCACCAGGCCGTCGCGCCCGTCGCAGCCTGAGCTGTCGCGGTGCCCTCTTGCGAGTTGCGCTTGAGCCGTAGCTTGTCGACTTTGCCGACGGGGAGCATGGGCAGCTCATCCAGCCATTCGAATCGCTTTGGAATCTTGTAGTTGGCGAGGCGCTCGCGACACCAGTCACGTATCTCCTGGTCGGGCAGTGCCGAGGCGCCGGGTTGGCGCATGAGCCAGGCCACGCCGACCTCCTGGTACACAGGGTCTGGGACACCGACCACGGCGGCCAGCGCCACGCCGGGGTGCTCTTCCAGACATTGTTCGATTTCGCGCGGGTAAATGTTGTAGCCGCCCGACTTGTACATCTCGCTGCGCCGCCCGACAAGGCGGTAGCTGCCGTCTGACAAGCGCTGCGCAATATCGCCGGTGCGCAGAAACCCGTCCGGCGTCATCGCGGTGGCAGTGGCCTCGGGGCGGTTGAAGTAGCCCAGCATCATGGCGCCATGGCGAACCGCGATCTCGCCTTCCTGCCCGTCGGACGATTCCACGCAGTTGTCGTCAATCAGCTTGAGTTCCACATTGGGGTCCGGTTTTCCGATCGTGGTGGCTAAGGCTTCGTCGCTGAAACTATCGTCGGCCCAGGTCACGTTACAGACGGTTTCGGTCATGCCATAGACCGCCAGCATTCGCAGCCCCCGTGCCCGCACCGCACGCACAACGTCAATCGGCAGTGCTGCACCACCCCAGGCGACCAGCTGGAGGCTGGACAAGTCGCGGGTCTGAAAGTCCGGGTGCTCCAGTACCAGTTGCACGACCGTGGGCACATGCGCGAGTTGCGTGAGGCGCAGTTTCTCGACCAGCACCAGGTAGTGCGCCGGGTCGAAACGTTCATCAAATGCCAGCATGCCGCCGGCGATCAGGTTAGCGCAGCAGGTGTCGCCCACGCAGGCCACATGGTCGATCGGAAAGTTGCATAAAACGCGCGGTTGTCGGATGTCGGTTTGTTCGGCCTCTACCCCTGGGCCGTACACCAAGCTGCGGTGGGGCAGCACTGCGCCTTTCGGCGATCCGCTGGAGCCCGAGGTGTAGACGATGACCGCTGCGTCCCCGCCCTGCACCGCATCGCGCTGTGCCCGATGCTGGGCCGGCAGCGTTGCCTCTGCGACCCTCTGCATCAACGCAATGTCCTCCAATGCGCCAACTGCTGGACCCCCATCGAGCCTGAAACTGTGTTCGATGAACTCGAACTCGCTGCGCATCCGGGCGACCATGCCGCTGAAGTCGCGACCTTCAAAGTTGGCGAGTGACAGCAGCACTCGCGGTTGTGCATCCGATATCACGTAGGCCAACTCGCGCCAGGTGTAGCGCGGGTTGAGGCCCACCCAGACCAGGCCGACCTGCACCGCGGCCAGCATGCTGACCAGGAACTCCGGGCGGGGCGTGGAGAGGACGGCCACCCGGTCACCGTGCTGCAGACCCAGACCGAGGAATGCACATGCCAGCGCGTCCACACGCTGCGCCAACTCGGCGTACGAGGTGAATACGCCTTCGAACCAGCAGGCGGACGCTTCAGGCGTCCTTTGGGCGTACAGATCGAGGTAGTCGCTGATGCGCGGCAGAACCGGCAATGCCAGCGTCATGGCCCGGCCCTCCCTCGTGGCAGCTGCGGCTCGGTGGATGACAGCGTTCGGATCACGGCCACCATGGCCGGACGCGTGCCCCCCTCGATCTCGGCGGTGTTGGTGGTCACCAGGATGGTGCCGTGGGAATGCGGAACCACCGCATCGAGGGTGCATCGGTAGCGGATGCGGTTGCCCACAAAGACCGGCGAGATGTAACGCACCTGGTCCGAACCCAGGTTCAGGCCCCACATGCCCGGAGATCGGATCGGGTTGTGGTTGAAATGCATGGCTGCGAGCATGGACGACAGCCAGAATCCATCGACCAGGTCTGGGGCGGGGTTAGCCTCGCACACAGCCATGTCGGTGACCGACGGGTTCAGATCCGTGGATGCGTGGAACAGGTCCATGTGCTGCTGGGTGACCGTCATCCAAGGGGACTCGAAGAGCTGGCGGCCCACCCAACGCGGGGCGTCATCCAGTGGAACGAAGCTTGTCATCGCAGAGCTGCTGACCTTTGCGCAAACACCTGATTCCGGCGTTGCGAGCCCATCATGTCGGTCCCGCCGCGCTCTGGCCCGGCATGGCGCCGATGCGAAACAGCGCGGACGTGGTGGCGATCAGCGCCGGACGATCCTCGCCCTGAATCTCGACGAGGTTTTCGCTGACAACAATCCTGCCGTAACGATGTTCGCGCACCTCGTTTAAGGTCGCGGTGCAGCGGATGCTCTGACCGACGAACAGCGGCTGGGGAAAGCGCGCTTTCTCGATGCCGTGAAACAGCGCCCACATGCCGGGGCTCCAGATCGGATTGTGGTTGAAGTGGAAGTTCACCACCATCGACATGGTCCACATGCCGTCCATGATGTTATCGGCCTCCGGGTTGCTCAGGCAGATGGTGACGTCGCTGTCTTCGGGATTCGTTTCTATCGCATCATGAAAAAGCATCATGTGCTTGCGCTTGGCCTGCATCCAGTCAGTCTGGAACAGCTGCTTGCCAACCAGCTCTTCGGCCCGCTCCAGGGGGTGGTAGTCTGCCGGATTGCGGGTGCTCGCAAAAGCCTGTGCAACCATGGTCGTCCTCTAAAAAGTAAATAATAGCTTGCTTATAGGCAGTATAAGCCGCGACAATGGCGTTGGTCAATTGGATTTGAATCTGCACATGACAGAACTCACTGCAAGCCATTGGGGCGCCTACGAATGGTCGCTGGATGCCGCCGGGGCCCACCTATTACGGCCCTACGGCGCAGACCCAGACCCGTCGCCCATTGGCCTGTCGATGTTGGACGCCTACCGCAGCGGCACGCGCGTGATGCGACCGGCAGTGCGGAGAAGCTGGCTCACGCATGGCCCCGGCACACGCACCGATTTACGGGGTCAAGATCCATTCGTGGAGGTGTCCTGGGAGGAGGCCCACACCCTGGTAGCGCAGGAGTTGCAACGGGTGATTGCCCGCCACGGCAATGAAGCGGTGTATGCCGGCTCCTATGGCTGGGCCAGTGCCGGGCGTTTTCACCATGCGCAGAGCCAGTTGCGCCGCTTCATGCACGCGATAGGTGGTTGCACGGTACACAGCCAGACCTACAGCTATGCCGCAGCCGAGGTGCTGCTGCCGCATGTTGTGGCTCCGATGACCGAACTTGAGGTGTTTCACACCAGTTGGGACGTCCTCGCACACCACACGAGCCTGGTCGTCACCTTCGGCGGCATGCCCTGGAAAAACGCGCAGGTGGGGGCTGGCGGTGCCTTCGAGCACCGGCTGCGCAGTGGGCTGCAGGGTGTGGCCGACGCGGGTTGTCGCTTTGTCAATTTCAGTCCGGTGCGCGCCGACCTTGAAGTCAGCGCCGATGCAGTGGAGTGGATACCGTTGCGGCCCGGGACCGATGCGGCAGTTATGCTAGCCCTGGCGTTTGAGGTCATTCGGCTCGATCGGCATGATCGCGATTTCCTGCGCCTACATTGTTCAGGTTTTGACAGCTTGCATGCGTACCTGTCGGGGCGGACAGACGGCGTGGTGCGCGATGCGGACTGGGCGTCGGCGATTGCCGATGTGCCAGCGCAGCGGTTGCGCAAGCTGGCCCAGCAGATGTGCCAGCCCGCAGACAGCCGCCGCTGCATGGTCACTGGCGCTTGGGCGCTGCAGCGCGCCGACCATGGCGAGCAACCCTACTGGGCACTGGTGTCCCTGGCCTGCGTATTGGGGCAAATCGGTTTGCCTGGTGGCGGCTTTGGTATCGGTTATGGGTGTGAGAACGGTCCTGGCAGTCCCCATGGTCTGCTGCAGCCTGGACCACGCTTGCCGTTTGCGCCAAATCCCATCGCCAGCGTGGTACCGGTCGCGCGCATCAGCGACATGCTGTTGAATCCGGGTGGGGCTTACCAATTCAACGGGCTTACCCGTCGCTATCCGGACATCGATTTGGTCTACTGGGCCGGTGGAAATCCCTTTCACCACCATCAGGATATCAACCGCTTGCGCCACGCCTGGCGCAAGCCTTCCACCGTGATCGTGCACGAACAGGTCTGGAACGCATTGGCCAAACACGCAGACATCGTGTTGCCCGCCACCAGCACACTGGAGCGGGACGACATTGGTTTTGCCTACCGCGAGCCGGTGGTCATTGCGATGAAGGCGAAGCTGCCGCCACCGGGTATCGCTCAGGATGACCATGCCATTTTTGCTGGAATCGCCGCCGTGATGGGCTTTGGCGATGCATTCACCGAAAGTCGCTCGCCACTGAAGTGGCAGGAACATCTGTGGGAGGCGTGGCGCGAGCGACTCTGGGCCGATGGTGTGGCCGCGCCGGACTTTGCCACCTTTCGCAAAGACGGGCTGTGGCGCATCCCGGTCATCGGCGGTCATGGTGCGGTGTCTCCGGTGATGCTCTCGGATTTTCGGCGAGACCCTGACGGGCATCCGCTCAACACCCCCAGCGGACGAATCGAGTTGTTCTCGCACACCATCGCCGCTTTTGCCTACGAAGATTGCCCGCCCCACGCCAGTTGGATCGAGCCCACTGAGTGGTTGGGTGGTGCATTGGCGCAACAGTTTCCGCTGCACCTGATCTCGGATCAGCCTGCCAACCGGCTGCATAGCCAGCTTGATTTCTCAGCGCATAGCCTGGCCGCCAAGGTAGCGGGCCGTGAACCCGTCTGGGTGCACCCGGAGGATGCGCGACTCAGGGGCATCGCGAACGGTGACGTGGTCCGCTTGTTCAACGCCCGCGGCGCCTGTCTGGCAGGAGTGGTCATGACCGAGGCGATTCGACCGGGTGTGGTGAAGCTGTCCACCGGCGCATGGTTTGACCCTCAAGACGATGCGCCACAGACCCTGTGCAAACACGGCAATGCCAACATGCTGACCCGTGATGCCGGCACCTCCCGGCTGGCACAGGGCCCGGTCGCGCAAAGTTGTCTGGTGCAGATGGAGCGCTTCACTGGGCCGCTGCCTGAACTCAGCGCTTTTGACTTGCCTCGGTTTGTGGGGCGAACAGACGCCTAGGCGCTACCTGAGTGTCCGGGTTCGACATACAAGCCCAAGTAGGCCTTGAGCAGGGCTTTGACTTCGCGCGCCACGGCTGCCTGGTGGGCTACCTCGGGTGACTCCCACCAGTCCAGCAGCGCCACCTCGGCCTCGACGATCACGCGCGCGACGACCAGGGCCCGGCTCGCCCCCAAGCCGGTGAGTTGGGCCACGTGTCCCGCAAACCATTGCGCTACCGCCGCATTGGCGCGCTGGTCGATGTCGGCGAGTTCCGGTGATGAGCGCATGGCCCGGCGCAGGGCCACGCCGCCTGGTGTGGAGCGACGGCTCTGCAGTATTTTGTCGACCGCCTTGTCGATGACGGCACGCCAGTCTTTGGCCGTGGCCAGTTCTTCGATCACCAGCCTGCCGGCGTCGATCCGTTGCTGGTTGTGGCGCTCGAACAGCGCGACCAGCACCGCCTGCTTATTGGGAAAATACTTGTAGATTGACGAGATATTGACCTGAGACTCGGTGGCGATCAGGTTGGTTGTCAGGCCTTCTGCGCCCACCTCCGCCAGCAAGCGCGATGCGGTCGCGAGCACCCGGTCAAAGGTGACGATGCCGCGATCCTGTGCCGGTGGTCGGCGCAGGCCCAGGCGCTGGGCGGGCAGCACATCAGCGCTTGAAGGTTTGCGGGCACGCTTGGGGGTAGTCACAGTGATCACTCACCTTTTCGGCCGCGACATGCAGCTGACACGAGTGTAGTGGCGTTGCCACCATGGGTCTTTCAGCCCGAGATTTGCAGCAGGGCGTGAAAACACTGCCATGGCGTGTATCATGAATTGTGCCTTGGTGCCATCTTGCATTGGCATATAAAAAAGCTTAAGCTTACCTATTTTACCTATTCAATCTAGGAGTCTCACCATGACCGCTTTCGACAGGCGCCAACTGATCAAAGCCGGTGCTGCCTTATCCGCCGGCAGCATTTTTGGCATTCCACTGCAGGCCGCAGCTCAGGCCGCCAAAGGCGGCGTGCTGGTGATTGGTACCACACAACGTCCGCGCCATCTCAATTCAGCAGTGCAAAGCGGCATCGCCACCATGATGCCGGCAGCGCAATTGTTTGCCTCGCCTATTCTGATGGACAAGAACTGGAAGCCGCGGCCCTATCTGGCCGAACGCTGGGACCTGTCGCCCGATAACCGCAGCGTGACCTTGTATCTGCGCAAGGACGCCGTCTTCCATGATGGCAAACCCGTTACAGCCGAGGATGTGAAGTTCTCCATTGAAACGATTCGCGACAACCACCCGTTTCGGACCATGTACGGTCCAGTCAACGCAGTCACCATCAACGACCCGCATACCGCCGTTGTGCGTTTGTCCGAGCCGCACCCAGCTCTGCTGCTGGCCATGTCCACCTCGCTGACGCCCATCATTCCCAAACACATCTATGGTGACGGCACCGATGTCAAGATTCATCCGCGCAACGCCACGCCGGTGGGCTCCGGCCCTTTCAAGCTGGTGGAGTTCAAGCCTGGCGAGCACATCATCATGGAGCGTTTCGACAGGTTCTTCCTCAAGGGCCAGCCCAAACTGGACCGTGTCATCGTGCGCGAATTCAAGGACCAATCCAGCATGATGCTGGCCTTCGAGCGTGGCGAGATTGACGTGCACTCCGAGCTGACCGATCCGGGTCAGCAGACGCGCGCCGCCAAGATGTCCAACGCGACCCTGGTCAAACAGTCGGCGCCGGCAATTGGCCCGCTGACCTGGCTGGCGTTCAACACGAAGAGCCCTAAACTGGCCGACAAGCGGGTGCGACAGGCGATCGCCTACGCCATCGACAAAAAGTACCTTCTGGAGACGCTGCTTGCCGGCGTTCATGCACGCTCCACCGGCCCAATCACCTCAGGCAGCCCCTTCTACAACCCGGATGTCGAGAAGTACGATTTCAATCTGCAAAAGTCAGTCCAACTGCTTGATGCCGCAGGCCTGAAGCCCGGCCCGAACGGGGTGCGCATCAGCATCGACTACGACTACCTGCCGGGTACCCCGGAGTCCACAATCTTCCAGGAGTACCTCAAGGTGGCGCTGGCCAAGGTTGGTATCGAGATGGTCGTCAAGACCTCGCCAGATTTCCCGACCTGGGCGCGTCGTATTGCCTCGCTGCAGCATGAGATGCATGCGGATGCGGTGTGGAACTGGGGTGATCCGGTGATTGGCGTACACCGCACCTGGCTGAGCTCGAACATCAAGCCGGGTGTGATCTGGTCCAACACACAGAGTTACGTCAATCCCAAGATTGATGAACTGCTGGCCGCTGCGGGCAAGGAAATGGATGTGGCCAAACGCAAGGCCGCTTACAAGGAGATGCAGAAGATCGTGGTGGACGACTGCCCTGTGGCCTTCATCTTTGAACAGTCTTTCGGCATTGGGTACCAGAACAAGGTGGTCGACCGGCCAGACGGTATCTGGGGCCTGGTGGATGGCATCACCGCGTCAACGATCAAGGCCTGACCCAAGGCGCCATCCAGCCCAGCCCGGCAGCGGTTGCTCCGGGCACCGCACCCAGTCTTGGACGGTACTCGCAGCCGACCCAGCCGTCATAGCCCAGTTCGTCCAACAGGGCGAACAGGTAAGGGTAATTCAGTTCGCCCTCGTCGGGCTCGTGACGTGCCGGTACGCCGGCAATCTGGATGTGGCCCACCCGATCGGTGGGCAGGTACTGGCGCAGCTTCATGCTGACATCGCCCTCCACAATCTGGCAGTGGTAAAGGTCCATCTGCACTTTGAGGTTGGGCACGGCTGCTGCCTGCAGCAATTCATGGGCATGGTCTTGCCGGTTCAGAAAATAGCCTGGAATGTCGCGCAGGTTGATGGGCTCGATCAGCAGCGTGACCCCGTAGGGCGCCGCCGCAGCTGCGGCCCAGCGCAGGTTGTTCAGGTAGACCGATTGCAGCGCGTCCCGGGTCTGACCTGCTGGCAGCAGCCCGGCCATCACATGAATGCGCGGGCAGCCCAGCGCGGCGGCGTAGTCCAACGCTTGCGCCATGCCGCCCCGAAACTCGGCCTGGCGCCCAGCCAGGCAGGCCAGGCCGCGCTCGCCAGCCGCCCAATCACCCGGCGGGGCGTTGAACAATACCTGTTGCA
>JBAXMQ010000006.1:0-57095 GCA_037134215.1 Betaproteobacteria bacterium | reverse complement strand
ATGCTGCAAAAGCTGGGGCAGCTGTGATGCGCCGGCTTGGCCCTTTGTTGGGATTAACTGGCAGCCTGGCGCTGCTCTGCAGCGGCTGCGTGACCATGCCGCAACCCGTCAAGGTGGACTTTGCCGAACCCCGGCCAGCCCCTGCGGCGCCCGCCCCCGTGGCGCGCGCAGCCACTGGCAGCCTGTTCCAGTCGGTGAGCTACCGCCCGGCGTTCGAAGATGCGCGTGCACGCACTGTGGGCGACACGATCACCATCCAGATTGTGGAAAACGTGACCGCGAGCCAGGTGTCCAAGTCGACGTCAAATCGCACCAGCAGCACGGATGCCAGCATTTCGGCCGCGCCACTGATCTCCGCCATGGACATCGCCAACCTGAAGGTCGGCGCGGCTTCGACCAACGACTTCTCAGGCAAGGGCGGCACCGAGAGTGCCAACACCTTTTCAGGCACCATCACCGCCACGGTGGTCGAGGTGCTGCCCAATGGGCACATGGTGGTCACAGGCGAAAAGCAGATTGGCGTGAACCAGAACGTCGACGTGTTGCGCTTCTCCGGCACCATCGATCCGAAAGCGGTGCAACCTGGCAATGTGGTCAGTTCCAACAAGGTGGCCAATGCCCGCATGGAGTCGCGCGGTCGCGGCGCACAGGCTGAAGCGCAAACAGTTGGCCTGTTAACCCGGTTCTTTTTCAGCTTTTTGCCGTTCTAAAGTTGATGAGAATAGTGCCGAGGGGTCACTATTCATGCAACTTTTTATCCGCGCTTGCGTTCACTTCAGTCTGAGCCAGTTCAGCCGACGGTTGGCTTGGGCGCTCATTGCCGGGCTTCTGAGTGCGGGGCTGGCCCAGGCCGGACGGATCAAGGAAGTGGCAACCGTCGAAGGCGTGCGCAGCAACCAGCTGACCGGCTTCGGTCTGGTGGTGGGTCTTGACGGCACCGGGGACCAGACCACCCAGATGCCCTACACATCACAGGGCATGACCAACTACCTGCAACAGCTCGGTATCACCCTGCCGGCAGCCTCGGTGGCGCAGTTGCAGCTCAAAAACGTGGCGGCCGTGCTGGTGACAGCCCAACTGCCAGCGTTTGCCCGGCCGGGCCAGTTGCTGGACGTCAACGTGTCGTCCATGGGCAACTCCAAATCACTCAAGGGCGGCATGCTGATCACCACCCCGCTCAAGGGTGCGGATGGCGAGGTGTATGCGCTGGCCCAGGGCAACCTGGTGGTGGCCGGCGCCGGCGCTTCAGCTGGCGGCAGCAAGGTGCAGATCAACCACCTGAGTGCAGGCAGGATTCCGGGCGGCGCCCAGGTGGAGCGCACCGTGCCCACCCCCTTGCTGGAGGGCAACAGCATCAACCTCGGGCTGGAAGCCTCAGACTTCCAAACTGCTCGCCGTGTTGCACAGGCCATCAACCGCCGCTTTGGCGAGGGTGCTGCCCGCGCGTTGGACGGCCGCACGGTGCGGGTCAATGCGCCGACCGACTCGGACGCCCGGGTGTCCTTCATCGCCGAGATGGAAGAACTGGCGCTAGAGGACTCGGTACGCTCGGCCAAAGTGGTCATCAATTCCCGTACCGGCTCCATCGTGCTCAGCCAGGCGGTGACGCTGGGGGCCTGCGCCATTGCCCATGGCAACCTGTCGATCACGGTCAGCAGCACCCCGGTGATCAGCCAGCCCAATGCCCTGTCCACTGGCGGCCAGACCGTGGTGGCAGAAAAGAGCAATATCACGATCAAGCAGGAAGCAGGCAACCTGATCCAAGTGCCGGCGTCGCCTCAATTGTCCGACGTGGTGCGCGCGCTGAACGCGCTGGGCGCCTCGCCACAGGACCTGCTGGCCATTTTGCAAGCCATCAAGGCCGCCGGCGCCTTGAACGCCGAGCTGGAGGTGATCTGACATGAGCCTGGGCCGTATGCCAACTGCCTCTGACGCGCTGGCGGCGGATGCCCGCACGCTCGGCAAGCTGAAGGCGCAGACGGCCCAGAACACACCGGAAGGCATCAAGGAAGCGGCCAAGCAGTTTGAGTCCTTGTTCATGCGGGAGCTGCTCAAGAGCATGCGCGAGGCGACCATGAAGTCGGGCCTGATGGACAGCCCGGGCGGCGACCTTGGCGCCGATCTGCTTGACCAGCAATTTGCGGTGCAGATGTCGGGTCAACCCGGCGGTCTGTCAGAACTGATTGCCAAACAGTTGTCGCGCCAGATGGGCGAGCCTGATGCGGCAGCAAGCCCGCCGATGCCGGCCACCCCTGCGGCCAAGGCCACGGTCTCGGGGTCTGCTGCTGCAGCTTACAACGCACAGGCCATCGCGCCTGCCAGCGCATCCAGCAACTTTGTCAAACGCCACGGCGAAGCCGCCGACCGCATTGCCAAGGCCACCGGCCTCCCGGCCGGCTTCATGCTGGGCCAGGCCGGTCACGAAACCGGTTGGGGCAAGCACGAGATCAAGCAGAAAGACGGCTCACCTTCGTTCAACCTGTTTGGCATCAAGGCTGGCCCAAGCTGGACCGGCAAGGTGGCAGAGGTGACCACCACCGAATACACCAATGGCGTGGCCAAGAAAACGGTGGCCAAGTTCCGCGCTTATGACTCTTACGACGAATCCTTTCGTGACTACGCCCGGCTGATCACCGAAACGCCACGCTACGCACAGGCCAAACAGCAGACCAGCTCACCATTGGCTTTTGCCTCTGGACTGCAACGTGCCGGCTACGCCACTGACCCGGACTACGCCAACAAGCTCAGCCGCGCGATCAACACCTCGTTGCGGCTGCAGCGGGCCCAGGCCTGAGGCGCTGAATCATGAGCAGCATTTTCAACATCGGCACACGGGCGCTGCAGGCCAACCAGGCGGCACTGCAAACCACCGGCAACAACATCGCCAACGTCAACACGCCAGGCTACTCGCGCCAGTCGGTGGTGTTGCAAAGTACGCCTGGCCAGTTTTCAGGTGGCGGCTACTACGGCAAGGGCGTGGATGTACTGACCGTGCAACGCCAGCACAGCGAATTTCTCACCCGTCAGGCCGCCCTGTCAGGCTCGGTGGCAGCGGGGGACACGCGGCGCCTGGAGCAACTCAAACAGATGGAAGACATTTTCCAGGGCGGCGAGAACGGCCTGGGTGCATCGGTCAGCAACATGCTCAACGCGTTTACCGATGTGGTGAACGCGCCCACCGACATCACAGCGCGGGCGGTGGTGCTCACACGGGCGGACGAGACCGCCGCGCGGTTCCGCTCCGACTACAGCCGGCTCAACGACCTCAAAACCGGAGTCGCCAACGAACTCAAAAGCGCTGTCGCCGCCGTCAACAGCCTGGCCGACCAGATTGCCAAGGCCAACGAGGAAGTGGCCCGGGCTCAAGGCAGCGGGCAGACCCCCAATGACCTGCTGGACAAACGTGACAAGCTGATTTCCGACCTGAACCAGTATGTGCAGACCAGCAGCATTGCCGCTGACGACGGTTCGGTAGGCATCTTCCTGGCAGGCAGCCAGCCGCTGGTGCTGGGCACATTGGTCAAACCAGTAAGCCTGGGGCAGGATGCGTTCAACGACCCGGCCAAGACCAAACTGACCATCGCGCAGGGTGGCGTCACCACCGTGCTGGACGAGGCCACGCTGGGCGGCGGCAAGATCGCCGGCTTGCTGCGCTTTCAGAACTCGGATCTGGCAGACGCCGGTAACCTGCTCGGGCGCATGGCGCTGGCCATCGGCACTGCGGTCAACAACCAGCACCGCCTGGGTGTTGATCTGAACAGCGCCGCCGGCGGGGATTTGTTCTCGCTCAGCGCCATCCCCTCCGGATTGGCGGCGGCCAGCAACACCGGCACCGCCTCCCTGGGGGTGGCGGTGCAAACCAGCCCCACGTCTGGCGCCACATCGCTGGTAGCGTCGAATTACCAAGTCAACTTTACCGGTGCCGCCGCTGGCAGCGTGACGCGCCTGTCGGACAACACGGTCACAACCTTCACCGCCGTGCCGGTTCTGGTCGACGGCCTGAGCCTCAGCATCAGTGCCGGCACAGCCGCTGCGGGGGATAGCTTTCTGATCAAGCCCTTCAGTGCTGCCGCGGCCGCGATCAGCACCGCCGTCACATCGCCCAAGGGCCTGGCGATCAGCAGCCCCGTGGCCGCAAGAGCCGGCAGCAGCAACACCGGCACACTGGCCGTGGACAAACTGCTGACCCGCTCGGTCCCGGCGCCAGCGGCAATCACCCTGAACTTCACCACTGCCAGCACCTATACCCGGTCGGACGATCCGGCGCTGGCACTGATTCCGCCGGGCGTGCCGGTGAGCTATACCTACACACCTGGCCAGGCCATCGAGTACGACCTTGCGAGCCCGCCAACACTGGGTTGGTCCCTGACGCTCAAGGGCGCAGCCAAGGCGGGTGACACCTTTGTGGCTGGCAGCTTTGGCACGGTGCAGCCCAATGCCGACCCCAAGCTCGACGCCGGCAATGCGCGCACCCTTGCCGATTTACGCGACGTCGCCATGTTCGATGGCGCCGTGCTAACCGATGGCTATGCCGGCCTGATGGCCGAGGTGGGTGTCACGGTGCAGGGCGCGACCTATGCCGCCGACGTGTCCACGTCGATCGCTGCCAACATCGAAAAAGACCGCGCCAGCGTGGCCGGGGTCAACCTGGACGAAGAGGCCGCCAAGCTGCTGCAGTTCCAGCAGGCTTACCAAGCGTCCGGCAAGATGCTGCAGATCGCCCAAAGCATTTTCGACTCGCTGTTGCAGAACCTGGGCCGCTAGCCCGACGCCACCTGAAGGAACTGACCATGCGCTTGGGCTCCGCCAACACCTACGACAGGGCATTGCAAAACCTGTACTCGCGCCAGAGCGAGCTATCGAACCAGCAAGAAAAGCTGACCTCAGGCAAAAACGTGAATCGCCCCAGCGACGACCCGACCGGCGCCGCCCAGGCCGAGCGCGCCCTCACCCGACTCACCCGGATCAGCAGCGACAAGCGGTCACTGGATGTGCAGCGAAGTGCCATCACCCTCGCCGAATCCACGCTGGGCGATGCCACCGGCCTGGTGCAGCGGCTGCGCGAACTGGTGATTACCGCCGGCAATGCGGGCTACAGCGCCTCTGACCGCAAGAGCGTGGCCCAGGAAATGACCAGCTTGCGCGACCAGCTGTTCGCGCTGGCCAATGCCCGTGATGCCAATGGCACGCCGCTGTTTGGCGGGCTTGGCAGCGCCTCGGCGCCGTTCACCGACAGCAGCAGCGGCGTGAGTTTCAACGGTGTTGCGGGCCAGCGCGCCAGCACCGAAACCAACATACCCGGCACCATGGACGGGCAGGCCGTCTGGATGAATGTGGCCAGCGGCAATGGCAGCTTTGCCCTGTCCACTGGCGCCAGCAACACCGGCAATCTGTGGACCAATACCGGGCAGGTGCTCACACCCGCCAGCCTGACGGGCCACGACTACACCATCACGTTCAGCGTTGTGGGTGCGGCCACCACCTACAGCGTACAGGACACGACGAACGCCCCACCCACAACGGTGCTGCCGGCCCCGGCCATCCCGCCGGCGCTGCCAGCGCCCAACCCGACCTACACACCGGGCCAGGCCATCACATTTGACGGTTTGTCACTGGTGGCCAACGGTGCGCCCGCCAATGGCGATACGGTGCAGATCGTGCCGAGCACCACCACCAACCTGTTCAAGGTGATGGACGACGCCATCACGGCCATCGCAGACACCAACCTGACCAGCAGCCAACGCGCCCAGGCCGTTGGCCTGGCACTGACCCAGGTCGACACCGGCATGAACCAGTTGCAGGCTGCGCGCAGCCAGGCTGGCGAGTGGCTGAACCGGGCCGACAACATCCAGAGCGCCCAGGAGGGCCGCACCCTGCAGCTGTCGGCCGACAAGTCGCGCGCCGAGGAGCTGGACATGGTCAAGGGCATCTCTGACTTCACGCGATTCCAGACCGGCTACCAGACTGCCCTGCAGTCCTATGCCCAGGTGCAGAAGCTCTCGCTCTTCAACTTCATCAATTGACCGCCATGGCAGCTGCCGTATTGGACCAAGTGTCACTGGGCTACCAGCTGTACTGGAGCGCCCTGCGCGAGCCAGCCGCGGTAGCGCTCTCCGTTGGCGTGCATGGTCGCTCGGAGGTCAATGGGCGGGCCCTGTTGCAGGCGCTGCATGGGTGCTGGCCCAAGGAGGCAGTGCCATTGCTGGTGTCGGTTTCAGCGGGGGCGCTGCTGAACCAGATGCTGGAACACGGGTCATCCGACAGTCCGGGCCTGATTGTGGACGAGGCGCAGTTACAAGACGCCGCGTTGGCGCGCCGTGTGCACCAGGCCCACCAACGGGGTCTGACCCTGCTGTGGCGCGGTGAACCAGGCACGCGCCCGTCGGCGGCCTTGGCCCCCTGCTTCGAGCGCCTGATCGTGACCATGACGGCGCAGCAGGCCCTGGGCGGTCTGCGCGCGGCCCGACTCAAGGTCAAGGCCGGCATCGCCGCCGGTGAGCCGCAGCCACGCGGGTCGGTCGCCACGGGCCACATCTATGCTGAGGTGGCAAGCCGGGTGCTGGTCGACCACTGCCTGGATGAACTGGATGCCTGGGCGGTGGCGGGGTGGCCCGCCGAGGAGGTGCTCGATGGCTACCGGCGCCGCTTGGTACAGCCCAGCCGGCAGGTGGTGATACGACTGCTGGAGGCGATTGACGCCGACGACCCACCGGATACGCTGGTGGAGCTGTTGCAGGGCGAGGCTATCCTGGCCTACCGGCTGCTGCGCTACGCCAATTCAGCCGGTCTGGGTCTGCGGGTTCCGGTTGAATCCCTGTCGCATGCCGTCAAAGCGCTGGGCTATGCCCAATTGCGAGGGTGGCTGCGCGAGCAGCTGCCACGCGCCAGCAGCGACCTCGATCTGCAACCGATCAACGCCGGCCTGGCACTGCGGGCGCGCCTCATGGCGCAGCTGCAGTCGCGCAACAGCGGCAGCGCCCCGAACCCCGAGGTCCATCTGTGCGGCCTGATGTCGCAGATGGACCTGCTGCTGGGCGAACCGCTGGCCCAGGCGCTGGCCCGCTTGCCTTTGCCGGCGCCTTTGAGGGCAGCACTGCTGACCCAAAGCGGGGCCTATCAAGCGGCACTTGAGATCGCCATTGCCCTGGAATCTGCGCACACCGACCGCACCCGGCTGCTCTGTGAGCTGCACGAGACCGACCATGGCATGGTTAACCAAACGCTGCTGAACACTTTGGCCGAAACCCGCTACCAGCCGGCCAAGAACCTGTTGCTGGTCTAGGCGGCAGTGCCCAGCGCCGGGTACGTGGCAGTGCTGACCCAGCGCGGTCTAAACCATTTTGTGCAACAAGTGTCCTTTGGCGAACCTGTCGAGTTCCTTGGAAATTTGGAGTGCCGCCTCGGCGGGGAACTGCTGGATGACCTCTTTGGTGTTTCTGTCTGTCAATTGGATCAAGGCCCGGCCACTGCTTTCATCTAGCACAAAAGCCAGGGCAGGGTTGCGCCGGTCCATTTTGATTTGCAACTCTTGAACCTGACTCGCTAGTTCTGCCTTGGTCAGGGTGCCGAGAGGTGATCTGATGTCTGCCGCGCCGCGGGTATCGCCGGCAACGCCCTTCTCGAAAGGCTTGTCCGAAGGGCTTGCCACGGCAGCGCCGGTGGCAGAGACATCCAGCCCCTGTTTTGGAGCAGCGCCCAGGCTGGCAGACGAAACGGTAGACATGCGTAAGCCCGACTTGCAATTTGAAGAATCGACCCTTGGAGGCCCAAAGACGCCAAGGGATCAGGGTGACAAGGTTTACCCCTGCTTGTACAGTTATCGGACGAACTGGAGAAATCTGGAGGATTTTTTTGGGTTCGCCAGTTTCAGGGCCTTTGAAGCCGGCCGCTGTGCACCATGGCTGCTACCCGGCGGCCCAGCATCTGCCGAAATGCTGTCTGCGCCTTTTGGATGTGCGCGTTCTTGTAGGGGAAGAGGGTTTCCACGTCCATGGCATGGACGACACCGACGTGGTCGATTTCAAACATCAGCAGGTCGCCACCCTGTGTTTCGGCACAGTCCATCACCAGGTACTCAAGCTTCATGCGTTCGCTGATGGCGTCCAGTGTCGCCCGGTGCCTGCCCACAAAATCCGCAAAGCTGTCCATGAAGCGGGCTTCTTCGCGGCGCTTGTCCTTGTCCTCATACATGCCGGCATTGACATAGTGAATCATCCAGTTCGACGACATGGCCATGTGGCCGACGAAGGGCTCACCGTCGATGAAGGCAATCCGGATCTTTCTGAACTGTCCCTGCGCATCGCTGTAGTCCACAAATTGGGCCACAAAGAAGTCGGCGTCTGGCACCTCCGACAGGTAGCTTCCAAGATCCTCTGCATCGTCCACTTTTTGCAGGTCCACGCCAGCTTGCGAGCCCAGTGGCCGCACGATCACGGGATAGGCCAGCCCAGGCGCAATCTGTGACAGGGTATCGGACCTGGCCGCCAGTGCCAGCAGTTGGGTCCGGGTCACGCGGTGGTTGATCGGCACACGCAGATGGGGAATGCCTTGCAGCAAGCGACTGGCCACGTCACGGCCCGTGGACGAGAGGTGTTCCGGCGCATTCAACACCGGCCGGGGCCAGGCTTGCAGTTGCTGGCCAAGTGCTGCCAACAGGTCCCGGTTGGTGTCCGATTCGGCAATGCCGACAAACAACAGATCGTGCTCAGGCACCTCTGCCAGGGTATCGAGGCTCGAACTCACGAAATGGACCACCAAGGTCACGTCAGAGCCCTCCAGCAAGCAGTCCAAGGGCGTGTTGGCCTGTAGGCTGCCCTGCGTGGCCAGCATCAGCAGCCGAATGCGGGCTGGTTGCAGCCGCGCCGGCAGGGTGTAAGTCTGCGCAATCGCCAAGGCCTCACTTTGAAACGCCAAGCCGAGCGCCTTTTGGTTGAGGCACTGCATGGCGATGGACAGATTCATCAACAACTGGGGATTGGACTCGTCCACAGCCAGGCGCTGAAGCATCTGGTTGGTGACCGCTCGGAGGTCCTGCCCGGCAATACTCGCGCGTAAAAAAGGCGCCAGCCCCAGGTATTGGTGTGCCAGTTGATCGTCCGATATCGTGCTGAGGTGGGTCATCCGTTGTTCTGCATTTCGCCCAGGGGATATGGGAAATTTTCGAGGGTGGCGCAGCGCGATTGTCACGGGTGAACGGGCCACTTAAGCCTTGAACAACACGAGAAAGCAGGGGATGGCGCCGGCTTTGCGCGACGCCGGCGTTAAAGTGCAGGCCATGAACAGCGTCGAACTCACCGCCCTTCTGGTGCTGGCCACGGTAGCCAGCTTCACGCCCGGGCCCAACACCACCCTCTCCACGGCGCTGGCTGCCAACCTGGGCCTGCGCCGCGCCATGCGCTTTGTGCTCGCCGTTCCTGTGGGCTGGGGCCTCTTGCTGAGCCTGTGCGCCGGCGGTCTGGGCGCGCTGGTGGTGGCGCTGCCGCCGCTGCGCTGGGGTATTCAGGCCTTTGGCGTGGCCTATCTGCTGTGGCTGGCCTTGAAACTGGCGCGCACCCAAGCCCTGCAGCAGGCCACAGACGCCCAATTGCAGGTGACCTTCTGGCAGGGTGTGATGCTGCAGTTCCTCAACATCAAGGCCTGGATGCTGGCGCTGACCTTGGTGGCGGGTTGGTTAGCTGGCCGGCCCGACGCGGCCGCACGCTTTGCGCTGATCCTGCCGCTGATGGTGGCCTTTGGATTCTTCAGCAACCTGAGCTACGCCCTGGTCGGTTCGCTGCTGCGTGACTGGCTGAGCGGGCCTGCCGGGAGCGGGCAGCGCCTGCGCTGGTTCAACCGGCTGATGGCCGTTGTGCTGGTGCTCACGGCTGGCTGGATGGCTGCGTTATGAGCATGTCGCAAGAAACCCGCGGCATGTGGCTGGGCCTGCTGGGTGTGGCCATTTTTGCCGTGACGCTGCCCATGACGCGCCTGGCCACCGGCACCGCCGAAGCGCCCCAGCTCTCACCCTGGTTTGTCACCTTTGGCCGGGCCACGCTGGCTGGCGCCCTGTCCATTGTGTTTTTGCTGCTGACCCGCGCGCCCTGGCCCACGCCGGCGCAGCGCCGACCGCTGGCCCTGGCGGTGCTGGGTAATGCGTTGGGCTTTCCCTTGCTGCTCGGTTTTGCGCTGCGCCTGGTCAACTCGGGCCACGCGGCGGTGATCATCGCCCTGCTGCCGCTGGTCACCGCCGCGACCGCCGCCTGGGTGATGGGCCAGCGTGCCCGACTGGGTTTCTGGCTCAGCGCCGGGGTGGGTGCAGGTGTGGTGGTGCTGTATTCGCTGTTCCGTGCGCAGCAGCACAGCGGCGGCTTTGCCCTGCAATGGGCCGACCTGCTGTTGCTGGGCGCGGTGCTGGCGGCGGCTGTCGGTTATGTGGCTGGCGCGCAGGTCACGCCCAGCCTGGGAGCCGAGCGGGTGATTTGCTGGATTTGCGTGATGGCCCTGCCCGTCACGCTGCCGGGCGCACTGTTGACCTGGCCGCAGCAGCCGATTGCTGCACAGGCTTGGCTGGGCCTGCTGTACGTGGGCGTGTTTTCCATGTGGGCCGGCTTCTTCGCCTGGTTTCGCGGTTTGGCCCTGGGCGGCGCGCTCAAAGTGAGCCAAATCCAGCTGTTGCAACCGTTTTTGAGCATCCTGGCGGCCGTGCCCCTGTTGGGGGAGCCACTGGAACTGGTGACGCTGGGGTTTGCGCTGGCGGTCGTGGCCAGCGTGTTCATTGGCAAACGCCTGAGCTGAGCCGGCCTGAACGCAATGTGAGAACCCTAATGAACAGCCAACCCAGCATAGCCCGCCCCTACCAGCAGGTAGATGTATTCACCGCCACGTCCTACCGAGGCAACCCGCTGGCGGTCGTGCTGGATGGCAGCGGGTTGGACGACGAGCAAATGGCCGACTTCGCACGCTGGACCAACCTTTCGGAGACCACCTTTGTGCTGCCCGCGAGTGCCGAGGCGGCGGCACAGGGCGCCGACTACCGGCTGCGCATCTTCACCCCCGGCGGCGAGCTGCCTTTTGCCGGCCACCCCACGCTGGGCAGCTGCCATGCCTGGCTGGCCCACGGCGGTCAGCCGCAAAAGCAAGGGCAGGTGGTGCAGGAATGCGGCGTGGGCCTGGTCACGCTGCGGCGCGACGGCGCCCGGCTGGCTTTTGCCGCACCCACCCTGCGCCGCAGCGCACCAGAGCCGGCACTGCTGCAGGCGGTGCTGGCGGCGCTCGGCTTGCAGCCTGCGCAGGTGCTGGCTACTCAGCTGCTCGACAACGGACCGCAATGGTTGAGCCTGCTGCTGGACTCGCCTGCCACCGTGATGGCTGTGCAGCCTGACCACGCCGCCCTCAAAACTTTAGGGCAAAAAGTGGGCCTGGCCAGCGTGATATATAGCGATGAAGCTACTTTATTGATAGCAAGATCGAACCGGGAAGCGCGAGCCTTTGGGCAGCGCACCAAAGCCCCCAACGAGCCCGGCGTCGAGCCCGAAACCGCCACCGGCCTGCAGGTGCGCGCCTTTGCCGCCGCCATCGGCGTGCCCGAAGACCCGGTCACCGGCAGCCTGAACGCCAGCCTGGCGCAATGGCTGATCGCCCAGGGCGTGCTGCCCGAGCGCTACACCGCGCGGCAGGGCGCCGCGCTGGGGCGCGATGGTTGGGTGCACATCACGCAGGATGCCACCGGCCAAGTCTGGGTCGGCGGCGATTCAGTGACCTGCATCTCCGGCACGGTGCAGCTGTGAGCACCTCGCCGGCTGCGGCCACCCTGGACCACCTGGTGGTGCTGGCGCCCAGCCTGGCCAGCGGCGTGGCCTGGGCCGAAGCCACGCTGGGCGTCACGCCGGGCTCAGGAGGAGAGCACCCGCTGATGGGCACGCATAACCGGCTGCTGCGCCTGAATGTCGGTAGCGATCAGCCAGGGGCAGCCTATCTGGAGATCATCGCCATCAACCCGGCCGCCACGCCGACGCTGCAGCCACCCGAGCGCCGCTGGTTCGACATGGACGACCCGGCCCTGCGCGAGCGCGTGGCCCAAGTGGGCCCGCAACTGGTGCACTGGGTGGCGCGGGTGCCGGCACTGGACGTTGCCCTGCAGGCGTGGCAGCAACTGGGCATCGAACGCGGTGAGGCGCGCGCCGCGTCGCGCAACACGCCAGCCGGCCTGCTGCAGTGGCAGATCAGCCTGCGCCCGGACGGCCAGCGCCTGTTGGACGGCTGTTTGCCCACCCTGATCGAATGGGGGCTGCACCACCCCACCGCCATCATGGCCGACAGCGGCCTGACGCTGCAATCCCTGGCTCTGCAGCACCCGCAGGCCGCACAGCTGCAGGCCGCCTGCCAAGCCATCGGCCTGCACGAGGTGTTGATCACCCATGGCCCGGCCCGCCTGAGCGCGCAACTGGGCACGCCACGCGGCTCACTCACCCTACATTCCTCACCCTGCATTCCTGAGAGACGCCAACCGTGAGCACACCATGACCCACCCTCCCCTGCCGACCCTGCCCGAGATTGAAGCCGCCGCCGCCGTGGTCTACCGCGAGTTCCAGGCTACGCCGCAGTACCGTTGGGCGCAGCTGAGCGAACGCCTGGGCACCGACTGCTGGGTCAAGCACGAAAACCACACCCCGGTGGGCGCCTTCAAGATCCGTGGCGGCCTGTGTTACTTTGAGCAAATGGCCCAGAGCGGCACCTTGCCGCGGGCCATCATCAGCGCCACCCGGGGCAACCACGGCCAGAGCATGGGCTGGGCGGCGCGCGCCCACGGCATACCCTGCAGCATCGTGGTGCCGCTGGGCAACTCGGTCGAGAAAAACGCCGCCATGCGCGCGCTGGGGGTGACGCTGATCGAGCACGGCGCCGATTTTCAGGACGCCCGCGAGCACGCCATGCAACTGGCCGAACAGACCGGCGCCCACATGGTGCCGAGCTTTCACCCAGCGCTGCTGCTGGGGGTGAGCACCTACTGGTGGGAACTGTTCCGGTCGGTGCCGGCGCTGGATGTGGTGGACGTGCCCATCGGCCTGGGCTCGGGCGCCTGCGCGGCCATTGCCGCCAAACTGGCGCTGGGCCACCGGGCCCGCATCGTCGGCGTGGTCAGTACCCTGGCCACCACCTATGCCGATTCCTTGGCTGCCGGCCATGTGGTGGCGGCGCCGGTCAGCACAGTGCTGGCCGATGGCATGGCGGTGCGCCTGGCCGATGCCGGTGCGCTGGCCATCCTGAGCCAGCATCTGGACCATGTGGTCAAAGTGAGCGACGCCGAGGTGGCCCAAGCCATGCGCGACCTTTTCACCGACACCCACAATGTGGCCGAAGGCGCCGGCGCCGCCAGCTTCGCAGCCGCCATGCAGGAGCGTGCCCAATTGCGCGGCCAGGTGGTGGGCACCACCCTGTGCGGCGGCAATGTGGACGCCGACGTGTTGGCCCGGGTGCTGGCCGGCGGGAGCTGACTACCTGGATTCCCGTTGCCACGGGAATGACGGAGACAACGTCATCCTCGCGCAAGCGGGGATCCATGACTTCAATTTGCTACTAAATCCATAGCTACCGTCGCAGGTGTGACAAGGCCTAGAGCCCGATTGGGCTTTAATTCCAGCCATGGGAACCCTTTACCTTGTGCGCCATGGCCAGGCCTCGTTTGGCGCGCAGGACTACGACCAACTCAGTGAGCTGGGTCAGCGCCAGAGCCATCGCTTGGGCGAGTACTTCAAACTCAAGGGTCTGCATTTTGAGCAGGTGCTGACCGGCACCCTGAAGCGCCATCAGCAAACCCTGGCCGGCATCTGCAGCGGCGGTGGCTTTAGCGCCGACGCACTGGCTTTGCCCGGCTTGAACGAGTACGACAGCGAGGCGGTGATTGCCGCCATCCACCCCCAGCCACTGGCCAAGCCGGACACGCCCGAGCTCTACCGCCACCATTTCCGCCTGCTGCGCGACGGCCTGACGCAGTGGATGAACGGCGTGGTCAGCCCGCGCGGCATGCCCAGCTACCGCGAGTTTCAGCAGGGCGTGGCCGATGCGCTAGAGCAGGTTCGCCAGCAAACCAAGGGCGATGTGCTGCTGGTCTCCAGCGGCGGGCCGATTTCGACCGCAGTAGGACACGTTCTGGGCACCACACCCGAGACCACCATCGAGCTCAACCTGCGCATCCGCAACAGCGCGGTGACCGAGTTCAGCTTCACGCCCAAGCGCCACGCCCTGCAAACCTTCAACACCCTGCCCCATCTGGACCAGTCCGAGTACGCGAGCTGGGTCACTTACGCCTGAGCACTCGGTTTTGGCGCTCTGGTCAAGGCGGCGCCGGGGTGAGCGGCTCCGCGGCTGTCCCCCGCCCTATGGGCTCCTCCTTGATGCCGCTGCGCCGCTCACCCCGTCACCACCTTGACGACCTTGGCACGCCAGCACTGGGAACCCGCATTCAGGTATTCAGGTATTCAAGTATTCAGTCTCGCCGAACCAGGGAGGGGTTGGCGTGCCTGCTGCAGCGGCATCAAGGAGGAGCCCGAAGGGCGGGGGACAGCCGCGGAAGCAGGCACGCCAGCCCCTCCAACGCCAACGCCAGCGCGAAAAGCTAACGACCAAGCCAAAAATCAGCGCAGCAAAATCAGCGCCGTCCCCAGCACCGTCAAGCCCGCACCCAGCCAGGCCGCAGGAGCCGGCGGCCGGCCCAGGCGCAACCACAGCAACGGCAGCAGCAGCACCGGTGACACCGAAGACAGAATGGCCACGGTGCCGACGTCGCCGTTTTTCAGGGCCACCAGCACCAGCGTCATACCCAGCCCCATGGCAACGACACCGTTCACACCGGTCTGGACCAGCACGGCAAAAGTGGGGCGCTGGGTCGGACGAGCAGCAGCAAAGCCGCTGGCCAGCAACACAAATTGCGCCACCGTGGCCACGCTGACGCGCACCGCCGAGGCAGCAATCGGGTCCACCCCGGGCGTGATCATGACCGGCTTGACGATGAGCGAGGCCAGCGCCTGGCACAGGGCTGCCAGCAGCGCCAGCAGCACACCGGCGCCCACATGGCCGCGGTCGGCCTCCCAGGCATGGGCCTCGTCCTGGCGTCGGCCCAGCAGGATGGCGGTCATCACCCCAGCCAGGGTCAGCACGCCGCCCAGGGCTGCTTGCAGGCCAATGCGCTCGCCCAACACCACAAAGCCCAGCACCGCGCTGAACGCGGCATGGGTGGCAAACAGCACGCCGGCACGGCGGGGACCGAGCCGGTTCATGGCGGCAAACAGGGCCACGTCGCCGACAAAGATGCCCACCAACCCGCTCAGCGCCAGCGGCCACCAGCTCTGCGCCGGCAGACTGTGCCAGCCGCCCCAAGGCGACAGCGTGAGGGTGGCGGCCCACAGCATCAGCGCTACCAGCAGCATGCGCCAGCGGCTGAAGGCAAAGGCGCCCAGGTGGCGGGAAGGCCCGACCGAGATCAGGCTGCCCAGCGCCCAGCAGGCGGCGGCGCCCAGCGCCAGCAAGTCATAGGCCGCCGGCATCAGCCGAGGTCGGGCTTGTCGACCAGCGTGCTCAGCGGCAAGCGGTCCATCTCGGCCAGCAGCTGCGCCAGTGCGCGGCCCGCCGCCTGCACCAGCGCCTCGCCCTTGGCTGCTGTGGCAGCAGCAGCATGGCCGACCGCGCCGGCCGGGTGGTAGTCCTGCGTCTGCCAGCCCAGTTTGGCGCTGCGGCCGTTGCCCAATATGGGGAACTGCTGGGCCCGTGCCTGCGCGGTCGAGGCAAAGTGGCGGGCCTGGTCCATCTGCACCCGGTGGGGCGCCAGGGCCAGCATCATCGCGGTCTCGATCTCACCACCATGGATGCCAAAGCGGTGCTCGTCGGCGCTGAACAGCGCATTCAGGTCCTGGCCCTGCGCGTCATGCAGCGGCAGGTTGAACCAGCTGCAGCTGTACACCAGCACATTGAGGCGGGCACGCAGGTCACGCGCCACCAGGTCCATCACACTGACCTGGCCGCCGTGGCTGTTGAACAGCAGCAGTTTGCGCACGCCAGCCGCCGCCACCGATTCGCCGATCTCGGTCCAGAGCCGCAACACGGTCTCGGCCTTGAGCGTCAGGGTGCCGGGAAAGCGGGCATGCTCGGGGCTCAGGCCCACGGCCTGGGTGGGCAGGAACAGCACGCTCAGTTCAGGCGCCAAATGCGGCAGGCTGGCCGCCACGATGCCGTCGGCAAGCACCGTGTCCACGCTCAACGGCAGGTGCGGCCCATGCTGCTCGGTGGCGGCCACTGGCAGCACGGCGATGGTGCGGGCTGGGTCCAACTGCGCGAAGTCGCGCGTGCACAGGTCAGCCCAGAAGCGGGAAGGCAGGGTCATGGCGTGATCATAGGAGGGTTTGCGCCCTGCCCGTGCTGCTGCTGGCGCGGTGCCAAGCCAGTGCCGCTGCGCGCGGCCGGAGCACCCTGGGCCGGCAGCACAGACTGCAGGCTGCGCGGCCGAGCACGAGCGCCACTGGCCAGGTAGTCGGCCAGCAGGGCGTCGAGCACAGCCGTGTCCACCACGTTCGGATCCTGGCCGGGCTGAGCCCCTGGGCCCTTACCCAGACCCGTGAGATAGTCGAACAAATGGTCCACCAGTGCCTCAGGGCTCAGACCGCTGGTCTGGCCGCTGCGCTGCCAGAGCCAGTCGCTCCAGGCCAAAAACGCGGCAAAAGGCGACGGGCCCTGCATCAGCAACCCCAGCGTGCGGCTGAAGCGGCCCGAGTTGGCGACCAGGTCCCAGTAGCGGGCCAAGCGCACAAAGCGCTGCACTTCGTCCCGGCTGAGCACCGAGGTCTGCTGCACGGCGTAGGGGGGCTCGGCGTCGTAGACCATGCCCCAGGCCTCGGTGTGGCGGGCGATCGGCGTGCCGCGCAGGCGCTTGAGCAGGCCCAGCTGAATCTCATGCGGGTGCAAGGCGTACAGGGTGTCAAAACCCTGGGCAAAGCTGGCCAGGGTCTCGCCGGGGAGCCCAAAGATGAGGTCGGTGTGCAGGTGGGCTTGGGATTGCGTCACCAGCCAGGTCAGGTTGGCCAGGGTTTTGGCGTGGTCCTGCCGGCGCGAAATGCGTTGCTGCACCTCGGGGTTGAAGCTCTGGATGCCAATTTCGAACTGCAGCACGCCGGGCGGAAACTGCGCGATCAGGGCCTTGAGCCGGTCGGGCAGTTGGTCCGGAATCAGTTCAAAGTGCACAAACAGGTCGGGGGCCAGTGCGGGGGCCGTTGCGGGGATTCGTGGCGCGGCCGGCAAGCGGTCCAGAAAAAACTGCAGGATGCGCGCCGAGGCCTCGATCTTGAGGTTAAACGTACGATCGACAAACTTGAACTGGCGCGCGCCACGCTGGTAGAGCCGGTCCAGCTCGGCCAAAAACGGCTCCAGTTCAAAGGCCCAGGCGGTTTTGTCCAGCGCGCTCAGGCAAAACTCGCACTTGAAGGGGCAGCCGCGCGAGGCCTCCACGTACAGCACGCGGTGCGCCAGGTCAGCGTCGCTGTACTCGGTATAGGGCAGCGCAATCTGGTCGATGGGTGGCTGCTCGCCGGCGATCACCTTCATCAAGGGCTGCGGGCCTTGCAGCAGGGCGCGGCACAGCTTGGGAAAGGTCACATCCCCCCATCCGGTAATGACATGGTCGGCCAGCGCCACGATGGCCTGCTGGTCCTGCTCATGGCTGACCTCCGGCCCGCCCAGCACCACCTTGAGCGCCGGGCGCGCCGCTTTGAGCAGGCCCACCAGCGCGCAGGTCTGGCTCACGTTCCAGATGTAAACGCCAAAGCCAATCACCTGCACCCGGCCATGCTGTGCTTGGCCGAGCAGCGCCAGCAACTCGTCGGCCAGCTCAGGCACATGGCGCCCGATGGTGAACTCGCGCAGCGCGGTCTGTGGCCGCAGTTCGCCCATGTTGGCCAGCAGGTAGCGCAGGCCCAGCGAGGCGTGGATGTACTTGGCGTTGAGCGTGCACAGCACGACGGCGGGCGGGACGATGAAGCTATTGGCCATGGCTCAGGGCAAGGCTGCCAAATGCACCTGTGCGGCTGCGGCTAACTTTTCATCAAAGGTGGTCAAGGGCGCTTTCAGCTCGGCAGCCAGCCAAAGGTAGGCGGCGTCATAGGTCGACAGGCTGTAACGCAGTGCCAGCGCCAAGGCCCCCTCTGGATCTACGGGGTGGAGCGCGATGGCCATGGCGACAAACTGCAACAGGCCATCGGTGGCAATGTCTGAGCGACCCGCACGGTGCTTCTTGGCCGCCACACTGGCGATCTCGAAGGGCAGCAGCGTGGGCGCATGCAGGGCCCGTCCGCGCAGGCCATCGAGCGCCAGCGCATGCCAAGGTTCATGAAAAATCAAGCCGGCCAGGGTGCTGCAATCCACCACCAGAGGCGGCTGGATCAGGTACTGGGCCGGGGGCTCTGCGACGAACAGGGTGTGGCCTGTCGCACTCACCGGGCGTCCCGGTCGCTGCGTGTGATGTCAACGCCCAGGGGCACGTTGGTCACCGGCTGCGGGTACTTGGTGGCCATCTCCCGGGCGACCTGCTCCACCGATCTACCCTCACGCGAAGCGCTGGCCGGCGACCGCCAGGCTGAACCGATGGCTGGTCCTGCCGATGTCGCCTGCGGCACGCCAGTCAAAGACAACTCAATCATGGCCATCAATTCACCTTGCAAGGAGCGGTGGTTGCGAGCCGCACGTTGCCGAAGGGCATCAGCCCACAAATCGGGCACGTCCTTGATTGAAATCGTCGCCATTTTGGCCTCCATGAATGAATTAATGGCCATTATGGCGCCATTTTGGCTCCAAACGCGCCAAAATTGTCTGGTTTTACCGGGTCACACCCGCTCCAGCATATCGAGGATCTGGCCTTCGTCGTCAGCCATGCACACCAGCGGCGGCGGCGTTGACCCGCTGTGCATTGCGCAGCAACAGGTCAAACGGCAGGGGCAGCACCGGCGCTCAGTCGACCCGGGCACCCGAGGCTTTGACCACGACCGCCCATTTTTTGATTTCGGCCTCAATCAGCACCGCAAACTCCTGCGGCGTGTTGCCGCTGGGAATCGCGCCCTGCGCCAGCAACTTGTCTTTCATGGCCGGCGAGTTCAGGGCTTTGGCGGTCTCCTGCTGCAGGCGGCTCACCACGTCGGGCGGCGTGCCGGCCGGCGCCAGCAGGCCAAACCAGCTGCTGGCCTCAAAGCCCTTGAGCTGTCCGGCGTCTTCCAGCGTGGGCAATTCCGGCATGGCGCCAGAGCGCTGCGCGCTGGTCACAGCGAAGGCCTTGAGCTTGCCCGACTTGATCAAGGCCATGGCCGAGGGCAGGTTGTCAAACATCACATCCACCTGGCCGGACACCAAGCCCAGCAGGGCCGGAGCCGAGCCGGTGTAAGGAATGTGCGTCATGAACACCCCGGTCATCGACTTGAACAACTCGCCCGCCAGATGGATGGACGTGCCATTGCCGCTGGAGGCCATGTTGAAAGCGGCTGGGTGGCCGCGCGCGTACCGGATGAAATCCGGCACGCTGTTGATGCCGAGCTGGCGCGCCCGATCGGTGTTCATCACCATCACGTTCGGCACCCCGGCCACCAGTGTGATCGGGGCGAAGTCCTTCTGCGGGTCGTAGGCCAGCTTGGTGTAGAGCGACTTGTTGATGCCGTGGGTCCCGACCGTGCCCATGAGCAGCGTGTAGCCATCGGCCGGGGCCTTGGCCACCTGCTCGGCGCCGATGTTGCCACCCGCACCACCCCGGTTCTCAATGACAAAGGGCTGACCGAAGGCTTTGGCCAGCTCGGGCGCCACCGCGCGGGCCAGGATGTCGGTGGTGCCGCCAGGCGCAAACGGGACCACGATTTTCACCGGCTTACTCGGCCAAGCGCCTTGCGCCAAAACCGGTTTTGCTACGATAAAAGTAGCGACTAGACCTACAGCGACAAGGGCTAGCGTCCTAAATGCACCTAATCGGAGCGCCATGGGCTTAGTCCGCAAATTTGCCGGCCGCCTCAATCGCAGGCTTGAGCTTGGCAATCTCGGCCGTTACAAAGGCCTTGTGCGCCTCCGGCTCCACCCGCTTGTCCGTAACAACAACAGCGCCCAGTCCCTCCTGCCGCTTGAGGAACTCGGGGTCTTTCAGCGCAGCTTTCATGGCCTCGTTGAGTTGCTTGAGGATGGCCGGCGGCGTGCCCTTGGGCGCGTACATGCCGTGCCAGACCGTCAGGTTGAAGCCCTTCAGACCCATTTCCTGAAGCGAGGGGTAGTCCTTGAGCAGCTTATGGTTGTTCAAGCGGCCGGCCGTGGTGACGGCAAAGGCCTTGACGCGGCCGGTTTCGATCTGCTGCGTGGTGTTGGTGGTCTGGTCGCACATCACATCGACCTGGCCGCCAATGAGTGCCGTCATGGCCGGGCCTGTGCCGTTGAAGGGGATGGTGGTCATGGCGTCTTTGGCATTGACCGCCGCCTGCCACATCAGGCCGCACAGGTGCGAGGCCGAGCCCAAACCAGCGTGGGCGATGTTGAGCGCACCGCCATTGGCCCGGATGTAGTTCTCAAAGTCGCGGTAGGTGTTGGCCGGCAATTGCGGCTTGCCGATCAGGGTCATGGGCACTTCATTGATCATGCCCAGGTACTCAAAGTCTTCCAGCGGCTTGTAAGCCAGCTTGCGGTACAGGCCGGCGGTGGCGGCCATGCCGATGTGCCAGACCAGCAGGGTGTGGCCATCGGGCGTCGCGCGGGCCACCTTGGTGGCACCAATGGTGCCGCCGGCGCCGTTGACGTTTTCCACCACGAAGTTGCTGCCCGGCAAGGTCTTGCGCATGGCCTCGCCCAGTTGGCGCGCCACCAGATCGGTCGGGCCGCCCGCCGCAAAGGGCACCACCAGGGTGATCGGCTTGCTGCCGGGGTAGGTTTGTGCTTGGGCCAGCAGGGCAGCGGTGGCAGCGGCAAGTACCAGTAAACGTTTCATGTCGGGACTCCAGAAGAACAAATCGATGCAGAGGTTAGCGGCGGTCGCCGAGGTGCGCAATGCGGAAACTACCTAGATCAGCGCACCCGGCGCCCAGCTAAGGCAGTTCAAGTGTGATCACTTGTAACTGCGGGCATCCTCGATCACCTTGCCGTCATTGGGCAGGCTGCCCAGGGGCAGCAGCTCAACCTCACCGCGCAGTTTGGTGATGTCGCGAATCGCCTCGCCAATGCGGCTGGCCAGGGCCACCGGGTCACCCGCCGTCTCGACCTTGAGCGTCATCGCGTCGTTGGCCATCTCGCCGGTGACGACCAGCCGTGCCCGTGCCACCTCGGGGAAGCGTTTGGCAATCGCGTCGACCTGGGCCGGGTGCACAAACATGCCGCGGATCTTGGTGGTCTGATCGGCCCGGCCCATCCAGCCTTTGATGCGGGTGTTGGTGCGCCCAGTTGGGCAGGGCCCAGCCAGCACGGCCGACAGGTCACCCGTGCCAAAGCGGATCAGCGGGTAGGCTGGGCTCAGGCTGGTCACGACCACCTCACCCACTTCGCCATCGGCCACGGGGTCGCCGGTGCCGGGGCGCACGATTTCCACGATCACGTCCTCGTCCAGCACCAACCCCTCGCGCGCCTCTGTCTCAAACGCAATCGAGCCGACATCAGCAGTGGCATAACATTGGTAGCCGGCAATGCCGCGTGCGGCAAACCAGTCGCGCAGCGAGGGTGGAAAGGCTTCACCACCAAACAAGGCCTTGGTGACGCTGGGCAGGGCCACGCCCATCTCCGCAGCCTTGTCGACAATGATTTTCAGGAAGCTGGGGGTGCCGATGTAGCCGGCGGGCTGCAGCTGCGCCATGGCCTGCACCTGCTGCTCGGTCTGGCCGGTGCCACCCGCAAACACGGTGCAGCCCAGCGCATGGGCACCCGACTCCATCATGGAGCCGGCCGGCACAAAGTGGTAGCTGAAGCAGTTGTGGATCAACTCGCCCGGGCGAAAACCAGCGGCAAAGATGGCACGCGCCATGCGCCAGTAGTCACGGCCAGCGCCTTCGGGCTCGTAAATCGGGCCCGGGCTGGCAAACAAGCGCGGCATTTGGGCCCCGTAGCCCAGGGTGCTGAAGCCGCCAAACACATCGCCGCCAGGCCGGGCGCGGTTGGCCTGCTGGCGCGCCAACAGCTCGTGCTTGCGCGTCACTGGCAGCTGCGCCAAGGCCTGCCTGCTGGTGACCGCAGCTGGGTCCACCGCCGCCAGAATTTGCGCCAGCGCAGCAGAGGCCAGCTTGGCGTGAGCGATCTGAGCTGGCAAAGCGGCCATCAGCGCGGCCTCGCGCTGGGCTGGCTCGCGAGTTTCCAGGGTGTCAAAAAAAGTGGTCATGGGTGCCGTCCTCAAGCCAGCCAGCGCTTGCGCCGTTTGTAGCTCTTCACATCCTTGAAGCTCTTGCGCTCGCCGCCGCCCACGCCCAGGTAGAACTCCTTGACGTCTTCGTTGTTGGCCAGGTCACTCGCCACGCCGTCCATCACCACCCGGCCCGACTCCATGATGTAGCCGTAGTCGGCGTATTTGAGCGCCATATTGGTGTTTTGCTCGGCCAGCAAGAAGGTGACCTGCTCCTTGCGGTTGAGATCTTTCACAATCTCGAACACCTCTTCCACGATCTGCGGCGCCAGACCCATTGAGGGCTCATCCAGCAGCACCATGCTCGGGTTGGCCATCAGGGCGCGGCCGATGGCGCACATCTGCTGCTCGCCCCCCGAGGTGTAGGCGGCCTGGCTGGTGCGCCGGGTCTTGAGGCGCGGGAAATAGGTGTAGACCTTGTCCAGATTGCGCGCAATCTCGCCCTTGTCCCTGCGGGTGTAGCCGCCGGTGAGCAGATTTTCTTCGATGGTCAGGTGGGCAAAGCAGTGCCGCCCCTCCATCACCTGCACCACGCCGCGCTGCACCAGGTCGGCCGGCGACAGGTTTTCGATGCGCTCGCCGCGCAGCTCGATCGCGCCCTTGGTCACTGCGCCGCGTTCGCCGCGCAGCAGGTTGGAGACGGCGCGCAGCGTGGTGGTCTTGCCGGCGCCATTGCCGCCCAGAATGGCCACGATCTTGCCTTCGGGCACATGCAGCGACACCCCCTTGAGCACCAGGATGACGTGGTTGTAGATGACCTCGATGCCGTTGACGTTGAGAACTATTTGGGGAGCGTCCATAAATCCTTGCCTTTTGCCAGTCGGCAGCGTTGCGCGCAGCGCTGCCGACTGGACTGTCAGCCCGGGCCAAAGGCCCGGGCTGACAGGGCGTACGTCAGGACTGGCAGTCCGCCGGCGTGCGCGGTGTCAGTTTCTTCTCGGCAGCATATTTAGCCGCCGTTGCCTTGACCAGGGGCTTCAGGATCTGCTCATCCGCCTGCAGCCAGTCGGAGGAGAAGTTCCAGGCCTTGCCGTCCCAGGTGTGCACCCGTGCCCAGTTGGCACCCATGTGGTCAACACAGGAGGTGCTGATGGGGCGCATGACGCCAGCGAAGCCGAGAGCGTCGAGCTTCTTCTGGTCCAAGGCCAGGTTCTCGTAGCCCCAGCGGGCCTGTTCGCCGCTCATCCACTTGCCCTTGCCGAAGCGCTCCTGCGCCCGGGCCACGCCCTCGACCGCCATCATGGCGCTCATGGCGCCGCGCATGTACAGCACCTGACCGACCTCGTCCTTCGGACCGGTGCCCTCGCCCTTGGCGTGTACCATGGCCAGAATGTCTTGCACCACCTTGGAGTTCGGCTCGGCGCCGTGCTGCATGGTCACAGCGTTGTAGCCCTTGGCACCCTCGCCCACGTCCTTCACATCAGGCTCGGCGCCCGACCACCACACGCCGTACATCTTGTCGCGCGGGTAGCCGGTGGCCTGGGCTTCTTTGAGCGAGGTGGAATTCATCACGCCCCAGCCCCACAGCATCACGTAGTCAGGCCGGGCCTGGCGCACCTGCAGCCAGGTGGCTTTTTGCTCCACACCGGGCGCGGTGACCGGCAGCAACTGCAGGTTGAAGCCGTGCATGGCAGCACGCTCCTGCAGCAGGGGAATCGGCTCCTTGCCGTAGGGTGAGTCGTGGTAAACCAGCGCAATCTTCTTGCCCTTGAGCTTGTCCAGACCACCTTCTTTCTTGGCGATGGTCTGCACCAGCGCATCGGCCGCCAGCCAATAGGTGCCGGCCAGCGGGAAGTTCCACTTGAACACGGTGCCGTCCTGGCTCTCGCTGCGGCCGTAGCCAGCGGTGATCAACGGAATCTTGTCGCCGGGGGCCTTTTCAGTGAGGGCAAAGGTGATGCCGGTGGACAGCGGCTGGAACACGGTGGCGCCGCCGTGCTTGTCTTTCAGGCGTTCATAGCACTCGACGCCACGCGCGGTGTCGTAGCCGGTTTCGCACTCTTCGTACAGGATCTTGACGCCATTGATACCGCCCTTGGCATTGACGAGCTTGAGGTAGTCAGAGTAGCCGTTGGCCCATGGCACGCCATTGGGAGCGTAGGGACCGGTGCGGTAGGGTAGGCCGGGGAAGAACTGCAGTTTGGTCTCGGCTGCGGCGGCCTTGGTTGGGGCCGGCTTGGCCGGGGCGGTCTGGGCGGCAGCCATCGACGCCACAGTGGCGAGCGTCACGGCGGCAATGTATCGAAACTTCATGGGTGTCTCCTGATGTGATGGCAGCACGCTGCCGGGGTTAACGAACGAAAACGGGGTCAATGCGGAAAGGGCCAGAGCCTCAGCTTTTGCTTGGCGGTGGACCACAGTTTGGCCAGGCCGTGCGGCTCCACAATCAGGAACCAGACAATCAAGGCACCAAAAATGATCAGTTCGGCGTGCGAAATGCCCGAGGTCGAAATGACCACGCCCAACAGGCTGCCCAGCACCGGCAGGAATTGGTTCAGACCGATAGGCAGCAGCACAATGAAGGCCGCGCCAAAAAAACTGCCCATGATGGAGCCCATGCCGCCGATGATGACCATGAACAGCAGGCGAAACGACATCTCCACCGAGAAGGCGGCGGGCTCCCAGGCGCCCAGGTAGACAAAGCCCCACAGCGCGCCGGCCACACCGATGATGAAGGAACTCACCGCAAAGGCGGTCAGCTTGGCATACATCGGGCGGATGCCGATCACCGCCGCAGCCACGTCCATGTCGCGGATGGCCATCCATTCGCGTCCGATGGCCGAGCGCACCAGGTTTTTCGCCAGAAGTGCCAGCACCACCAGAATCGACAGGCAAAGCAAGTATTTGGCCATGGGGCTGTCGATCGGCATACCCAGAAACTCCAGGCCCGAGACCGAGACCGAGCCCGAGGCCGAGTTGTTGGTGAACCACTTGATGCGCAGGAACATCCAGTCGCTGAAAAACTGGGCCGCCAGCGTGGCCACGGCCAGGTACAGGCCCTTGACTCGCAAGCTCGGCAGACCGAACAAGATGCCATAGGCGGCGGCACACACCCCGCCCAGCACCAGCGCCAGCAGAAGGGGGATACCGGGCAAACGGACGAAGAAGTTGAATGCGGCATAGGCGCCCACCGCCATGAAAGCGCCCGAGCCCAGCGAAATCTGGCCGCAGTAGCCCACCAGAACGTTGACCCCCACAGCCGCCAAGGACATGATCAGGAAAGGGATCAGGATCGCACGGAACATGTAGTCAGAACTGAACTGCGGCACCACGAAAAAGGCTGCCGCCACGATCAGCAGCACCGCCCAGCGGTCCTGCGCGATCGGGAAGATCTGGCTGTCGCTGCGGTAGCTGGTCTTGAATTGGCCGTTTTCTCTGTAAAACATCGAAATCCTTCTTCTAATCAGTTGGGGACAGAGCAAATTTGCTGCGCAAATCTTGGTCTGTCCCGCAAGGTCTCATACTCTGTCAATGATCTTCTCGCCGAACAGGCCTTGCGGGCGGAACAGCAAAAACACCAGGGCCAGCACATACGCGAACCAGATTTCGATGCCGCCTCCCACGTAGGGGCCGAGGAACACCTCGGACAGTTTCTCGCCCACACCGATGATCAGGCCGCCGATGATGGCGCCGGGCACCGACGTCAGGCCGCCCAGAATCACCACCGGCAGGGCGCGCAGCGCCACCGTGGTAAGCGAAAACTGAACGCCCAGTTTGCTGCCCCAGATCATGCCGGCCACCAGCGCCACCACCCCGGCCACGCACCAAACAATGACCCAGATGCGGTTGAGCGGGATGCCAATGCTTTGCGCCGCCTGATGGTCATCGGCCACCGCACGCAGGGCGCGCCCGGTGCCGGTTTTCTGAAAAAACAAGCTTAAAGCCGCCACCAGCACCGCAGCGATCAAGGCGGCGTACAGGTCTTCCTTGTTGATCAGCAGGCCGCCGTCAAAAACACGCTCGAAGGCCATGATCGGCTCTTTGGGCATGCCGATGTCGATCTTGTAGATGTCGCTGCCAAACAGGGTCTGGCCGATGCCGTCCAGAAAGTAGCTGATGCCCAGTGTGGCCATCAGCAGCGTGGTGCCCTCCTGGTTGACCAGGTGGCGCAGCGCCAGGCGCTCGATCAGCCAGGCCACCACAAACATGATCAGCCCGGCCACCACGAAGGCCGCCAGGGTGGCCAGCACCCGGTTGTCCAGACCGGTCCAGCGCGGGATCCATTCGGCAAAGCGGGCCATCGCCAGCGCCGCAAACAGCACCATGGCACCCTGGGCGAAATTGAACACCCCTGACGCCTTGTAGATCAGCACGAAGCCGAGCGCCACCAGCGAGTACAGCATGCCGGCCATCAGGCCGCCCAGCAAGGTTTCAAGAAAGAAGGCCATATGCTTTAGTGACTGGTGCCCAGGTAAGCGCTGATCACTTCCTGGTTGTTGCGTACTTCATCGGGCGTGCCGTCGCCAATCTTCTTGCCGTAGTCCAGCACCACCACCCGGTCCGAGATGTCCATCACCACGCCCATGTCGTGCTCGATCAGCACCACCGTGGTGCCGAACTCCTCGTTCACGTCGAGCACAAATCGGCACATGTCCTGCTTTTCTTCCACGTTCATGCCGGCCATGGGCTCATCAAGCAGCAGCACCTTGGGCTCCATCGCCAGGGCACGACCCAGGTCCACCCGTTTTTGCAAGCCATAGGGCAACTGCCCGACCGGCGTCTTGCGGTAGGCCTGGATTTCGAGGAAGTCAATGATGTGCTCGACAAATTCGCGGTGCCGCTCTTCCTCGCGTTGCGCCGGGCCGATTCGCAGCGCCTGCAGAAACAGGTTGCTCTTGATGCGCAGGTTGCGGCCGGTCATGATGTTGTCGATCACGCTCATGCCCTTGAACAGCGCCAGGTTCTGAAAGGTACGCGCAATGCCCATCACCGCCACTTGGTGGCTGTCCATGTGGTCGAAGGTCTGGCCGCGGAACGAGATCGAACCCTGCTGCGGCGTGTAGACGCCGTTGATGCAGTTGAGCATGGAGCTCTTGCCCGCACCATTGGGGCCAATGATGGCGCGCACTTCGTGCTCACGCACGTCGAAGGAGATGTCGGTCAGCGCCTTGACACCACCGAAACTTAAAGAGATGTTTTTGACGTCAAGGATGACGTCACCGATGGTCTTGGCACTCATGCTGCGGCCTTTACCGGGGGGAAGGTCTTGGCGTCGTCAATGCGCAGGGTGGCGCTGACGCTGCCGCTGCGGCCGTCCTCGAACTTGACCTGGGTTTCAATGAACTGGGAGGTGGCACCGCCGTAAAGCGCATCGACCAAGGCTTGGTATTTGTCAGCAATAAAGCCCCGCCGGACCTTGTTGGTGCGGGTCAACTCGCCGTCGTCGGCATCCAACTCTTTGTGCAGCACCAAAAAGCGGCTGACCTGGCTGCCAGCGAGCAGGGTGTCGGCGCTGAGATCGCCATTGACCTTTTCAACGCACGCTTTGATCAGCTGGTACACCTCGGGCTTTTGCGCCAAATCGGTGTAGCCGGCGTAAGGCAGGTTGCGGCGCTCGGCCCAGTTGCCCACCGCATCGAAATCGATGTTGACCATGACGCACACCTTGTCGCGGCCGTCGCCATAAGCCACCACCTCCTTGATGTGCGGGAAGAACTTGAGCTTGTTCTCGACGTACTTGGGCGCGAACATGGCGCCGTCGTTGTCGCCGCCGCGGATGCGGCCCACGTCCTTCACCCGGTCGATGATCTTGAGGTGGCCCTGCGCATCCAGAAAGCCGGCGTCGCTGGTGTGGTACCAGCCGTCTGCGGTCAGCACCTCGGCCGTGGCCTGCGGGTTTTTGAAATACTCCTTGAGCAACCCCGGTGACTTGACCAGGATTTCGCCGTTGTCAGCCACCTTGATCTCAACCCCGGCAATCGGCACGCCCACCGTGTCGGCCCGAGCCTCGTGGTCGGGCTGCAGGCACACGAAAACCGCGGTTTCGGTTGAGCCGTACAACTGCTTGAGGTTGATGCCGATAGAGCGGTAAAAGGTGAACAAGTCGGGGCCGATCGCCTCCCCGGCGGTGTAGGCCACGCGCACCCGGCTCATGCCGAGGTTGTTGCGCAGCGGGCCGTACACCAGCAGGTTGCCCAGCGCATACAGCAGCCGGTCCGCCAGGCCGAGCGACTTGCCGTCCATGCGCGTGGGTCCCACCCTTTGCGCCACGGCCATGAACGCCTGGAACATGCGCCGCTTGAGGGCGCTGGCGTCCTCCATGCGGATCATGACGCTGGTCAGCAGGCCTTCAAACACGCGAGGCGGGGCAAAGTAATAGGTGGGCCCGACTTCCTTGAGGTCAATCGTGACGGTCGCCGCCGATTCAGGGCAGTTGACCACGTAGCCGCAGGCCAGCCACTGGGCATAGCTGAAGATGTTCTGCCCGATCCAGGCCGGCGGCAGGTAGGCCAGCACCTCCTCACGGTGCGTCAGGTGGTCAAACTCGGCGCCGGCCCGGGCCCGGTCCAGCAGCGAGTTGTGCGTGTGGACCACGCCCTTGGGATTGCCTGTGGTGCCCGAGGTGAAGAACATGGCCGCCACGTCGTGCGACTGCGACAGCGCCACCTCACTCTTGACAAAGTCTGGGTGAAGCGCGGCGAAGGCCTGTCCGGCAGCCAGCAACTCGTCCAGTGCGGCCAATCCTGGCTCGTCGTAATTGCGCAGGCCGCGCGGGTCATCAAAATAAATGTGCGCCAGGCCAGGGCACTGGGCGCGAGCCTCCAGCAGCTTGTCCACCTGCTCCTGGTCTTCGGCAAAGGCAAAGGCCACGTCGGCGTTGTTGATCGGGAACACGCATTCCGCCGCTGCAGCGTCCTGGTACAGCGGAATCGGCACCGCACCCAGCGCCTGCGCAGCCAGCATGGTGGCATATAGGCGCGGCCGGTTGGCACCCACCACCACCATGTGCTGGCCCCGACGCAGACCGGCCTGGTGCAGGCCGCAGGCCAAATGCGTCACCATGGTGGCGAGATCGGCCCAGCTCAGGGCCTGCCAGATACCGTATTCCTTTTCACGCATGGCCGGATTGGCCGGGCGCTCGACGGCGTGCTTGAACAGCAATTGAGGGAAAGTGGTCTGCATTCCGTCACCTTGTCTTGGTAGCGCCTCAAGTCGGGCAGGGGCTTGCCGCTCGGTGCAATAGGGCAAATAATAGGGATTCGTTTGACGTCAAGTTGTCGTTCTGACGACATTTTTGACCTTAATCCGTAGGGGTTTTCCCTCCACTTTCTGCTAGCTTACGGGCTGATTCCGTCATGGTCCAAGAGTCCTCGCTTCACCAGCGCCGCCGGCCCCTCACCCCGAAGGAGCTGGACGCCATCCCCTGGCTGAGCCTGCTGGCGCCGCTCGAGCGCGAACGCGCCGTGGCCGACCTGAAAATCGCCGACGCCAGCCCGGGCGACTACGTCTGCCGGGTGGGCCGCCCGGTGACCTACTGGTTTGGCGTGGTCGACGGCCTGCTGAAAATGAGCACCGACAACGCGCAGGGCCAGACCATGACCTTCACCGGCATGCCGCCTGGCGGCTGGTTTGGCGAGGGCACGGCGCTCAAGCGCGAAGCCTACCGCTACAACATCCAGGCCCTGCGCAATAGCCGGGTGGCAGGTCTGCATGTGGACACCTTCCATTGGCTGCTGGACCATTCCATCGGTTTCAACCGCTTCGTCATGAACCAACTCAACGAGCGGCTGGGCCAGTTCATCGCGGCGCGCGAGATTGACCGAATGGGCAACCCCAACCTGAGGGTGGCGCGCAGCCTGGCGGCGCTGTTCAACCCGGTGCTCTACCCCGGCGTGGGCGAGGTCCTGCGCATCACCCAGCAGGAACTGGCCTATCTGGTCGGCCTGTCACGCCAGCGCGTCAATGAAGCCCTGACCGCGTTGGCGGCACAGGGTGCGATCCGGGTCGAATACGGCGGCCTGCGGGTGCTGGACCTGGGCGCGCTTCGGACCCAGGTATTTGCAGGTTGAATTCGCTCCACTGTCCCGGCTCGCCTCGGAGCAGGGGCTATCCGACTGTGACGCTGACTGTGGCGGTCGGCGCAAAGCGCCGACACCGCTGCGATGCTCACACAGCGCCCGAGCCGCGCAACTCACTGTGTTCGCTTCGCTCTCGCCGTTCGGACAAGCGCGGCCAACATGAAGACGACACGCGCTGTGCGCGTCGGGCGCTGCGCTGCGCTTCTCGCCGCCACAGAATGCGCCACCGTCGGATAGCCCCTGCTCCGAGGCTGTGTCACTCCATCGCAGCGGTCAGAAACCCAAGCCAGCGACACGACGAAGGAGACCGGCCACAGCGCGCCTCTGGGACGCCAGCCCTGGGCATTGCCGGGGAGTCGGTGCAGCGCACCGACCGCCCCAGTGAAGCGTTGTGGTCGGTCTCCTTAAAAGTTTGAAGACAAATCAGCCTCCAGCCCTTGTAAAATATGACGTTATAGCTCCTAATTAAATAGCAAATGACCCTTCCCAAACCTCCTGCGCCGCCCGCACCCACCTTCCGGCGCGCAGCGCCGCCGGTCCAGCGGGCGCCGATCCCGGCTGGGCAGACCAATACCGCCGCCATCGGCCCCAATGGCACGCTGCGCCTGAACAAGCGCATGGCCGAGCTGGGGCTGGCGTCGCGGCGCGAGGCGGACGAGTGGATCGGCAAGGGCTGGGTCAAAGTGAATGACGTGGTGGCCACCATGGGCATGCAGGTCTTGCCCGATGTGCGCATCGAGATCAGCCCTCAGGCGCAGGGGCAGCAGGCCAACCAAGTCACCATCCTGGTCAACAAACCCATCGGGCTGGTCAGCGGCCAGGCCGAAGATGGTCACCAGCCGGCCATCACACTGGTGCAACCGCAAAACCGCTGGGCTGAGGACAACGCGCGCTTTTTCTTTCACCCCAAACAGCTGCAAAGCCTGGTGCCGGCCGGCCGGCTGGACATCGACTCGATCGGGCTGCTGGTGTTGACGCAGGACGGCCGCGTGGCGCGCCAATTGATTGGCGAAGACTCGGCGATGGAAAAAGAATACCTGGTGCGCGTGGTCTACCTCGGGCTGGACAAAACCGGCAAACCTCAAGCCGACCCTCAGCCGGGTCAGCTGCTGCGGATGGACGACGACGACCCCATCACCACCAACGTTCAGGCGGTGTTCCCGCCCGCCCTGCTGGACAAGCTACGCCATGGCCTGAGCCTGGACGGCCAGGCCCTGAAACCCGCCAAGATCAGCTGGCAAAACCCGGAGCAACTCCGCGTGGTGCTGACCGAAGGCAAAAAGCGGCAAATCAGGCGCATGTGTGAGTTGGTGGGCCTGAAGGTGGTCGGACTGAAACGGGTGCGCATCGGGCGGGTGATGCTGGGCAACCTGCCATTGGGGCAGTGGCGCTACCTGGCGCCCCACGAGAAGTTTTGATTGAAAGTCAACGCCATGAACACGGCATTGCAAACCTTGCAGACCGCGCTGGCGCAGCTGCGCGCTGGCACGCTGCCAGTCCAAACCTTCAGCGCCCAGGCCCGTGAGCTCGATGCCCTGCTGGCCGCCCTGCCGCCGCGCTACGGCGAGGTGCTGCTGGGACTGCTGGACCGGCTGGAGTCGAGTGCGCTGTTCACTGATGAAAGTTGCTCGTTCAGTCACCGCGACCTGATCGACAGTGTGCAGCTCTGGCTGGACAAGGCTGCGGCGCAGTTGGACAAGGCCGACCCGGCCTAAAGACTGGGAAGGGTGTGGGGCCATTGGCGTTTGGCGTGCCAGCCGACGGGCCATGTGGCAACAATGGGCGTGCCAGTATGTTCTGGCGCCTGCGACTTGACCACCCATGAAAAAATCCCTTTTCGCCCTGCTGGCCCTGACCAGTTCCTTGGCCTTTGCCCATAACTGCCCGAACGAGATGAAGGCCATCGATGCCAAACTCGCCACCAAACCGGTGCTGACTGGCGCCGACATGACCAAGGTGCAGGCGATGCGTGCCGAAGGCGAAAAACTGCACAAGGACGGCAAACACGACGCCTCCATGAAGGCGCTGGGCGAAGCCAAGAAACTGCTCGGCATCTGAGCGCCTCGGCCTACGCCGCCGGCCAGCGGTAAGCCAGCACACTGGCCCGGGGGTAAAAGTGCTCCCGGACTTCGTCGAGTTGGTTGCCGCCCAGCAGGTGCACATGCGCTGCGTCTTCGCGCAGCCAAAAGCCCACGTGGCCTTTCCAGCCAGCGGGGTCATCGCGCCACAGCACGGCAATGCAGCCCGGCACCGGCGCGACCAGCGGCTCTCCCCAGGTCAGCCAGGAACGCGCCAAGGCCGAGCCGGTACCACCCAAGCCGTGCTGCGCCAGCACCCAATTGACAAACGACGAACACCAAGACGCCTTGTCGTCATAACCAGCAATGTTGGTGCCGGCGTGGTAGGCGGTAATGCGCGGGTTGCTCTGCCCGGGCGGGAAAGTGCGCACCCCGATTTCGGCCCGCGCCACGGCCAACCAGGGCGCGGTCAGCTCGAAGGCGAGGTTGGTTGTGGGTGGCGGTGAGGGGAGCGTCATGGAGCGGCCACTGGGCGCAGGCCCTTGCATCTTATGCGAGCTGGGCCGGTTGAGCCGGGCCGATTGCGCCGGGTGCCGGTGCCCTTGAAACTCAGGCCCATCGCCCATAATTGGGGTCTGTCCGGGCAACTGGCTCCGGCGCCCATCAGGCACCCTCCGTTTATTGAGACTCCATCACACTTATGAGCAAGCAAACCCTCTCCTTCCAGGCCGAAGTGGCCCAGCTTCTGCACCTTGTTACCCACTCGCTTTACTCCAACAAGGAAATTTTTCTGCGCGAGCTGGTGTCCAACGCCTCTGACGCCTGCGACAAGCTGCGTTTTGAAGCCATCAACAACAGCGGCCTGTACGAAGACGCGCCCAACCTGGAAGTGCGGGTCAGTTTTGACAAAGACGCCAAAACCCTGACCATCACCGACAACGGCATCGGCATGAGCCAGCAGGAAGCGATCGACCACCTGGGCACCATTGCCAAGAGCGGCACCAAAGACTTTGTCTCCAAGCTCTCCGGCGACCAAAAGGCCGACTCGCAGCTGATCGGCCAGTTTGGCGTCGGCTTTTACTCCGGCTTCATCGTGGCCGACAAGATCACGGTCGAGTCGCGCCGTGCCGGCCTGAGCACCACTGAAGGGGTGCGCTGGATCAGCGGTGGCGCGGGCGACTTTGAGGTCGAGACCATCGACCGCGCCGCACGCGGCACCAGCGTCACGCTGCACCTGCGCGACGACGCGCTGGACTACGCCAGCGCCTGGAAGGTCAAGGGCATCATCAGCAAGTACTCCGACCACATCAGCCTGCCGATCCTGATGGAGAAAGAGGAGTGGAAAGACGGCGAGCTGATCAACCCCAGCGACGAGAACGGTGGCCGCCAGCCTGGCGGCATGGTCAAAACTGGTGACTGGGAGTCGGTGAACAAGGCCAACGCCATTTGGGCCCGTGCCAAAAAAGACATCACCTCCGAGCAGTACGACGAGTTCTACAAACAGATCAGCCACGACTTTGAAGCCCCGCTGGCCCATACCCACAACCGGGTGGAAGGCAGCACCGAGTACACCCAGCTGTTGTACATCCCGGGCAAGGCGCCGATGGACCTGTACAACCGCGAAAAGTCAGCCGGTATCAAGCTCTACGTCAAGCGCGTCTTCATCATGGACGACGCCGAGGCGCTGATGCCCACCTACCTGCGCTTTGTCAAAGGCGTGGTCGATTCGGCAGACCTGCCGCTCAACGTCAGCCGCGAGCTGCTGCAGGAGAGCCGTGACGTGAAGGCCATCCGTGAAGGCTGCACCAAGCGCGTGCTGGGCATGCTGGAAGACCTGGCCCGCCACGACCGTCTGCCCGAAGCCGCTGCTGGCGACGTGACCGATGTGCTCAGTGCCGAGGACAAGGCGGCGGCGGAGGCCAACGCCGGCAAGTACACCAAGTTCTACAACGAGTTTGGCGCCGTGCTCAAAGAAGGCCTGGGCGAGGACTTTGCCAACAAGGACCGGCTGGCCAAATTGCTGCGCTTTGCCAGCAGCACCACTGACACCGTGAGCGTGGGCCTGGCAGACTACAAGTCACGCATGAAGGAGGGCCAGGAGGCCATCTACTACATCACGGCCGACACCCTGGCTGCTGCCAAGAACAGCCCGCAACTCGAAGTCTTCAAGAAAAAAGGCATCGAGGTGCTGCTGATGACCGACCGGGTGGACGAGTGGGCGCTGAACTACCTCCATGAGTTTGATGGCACGCCGATGCAAAGCGTGGCCAAGGGCGCGGTCGATCTGGGCAAGCTGCAGGACGAGACCGAGAAAAAAGCGGCTGAAGAAGCGGCCGAGACTTTCAAGCCGCTGCTGGCCAAACTCAAAGAAGCCCTCAAAGACAAGGCCGAAGACGTGCGCGTGACCACCCGACTGGTGGACAGCCCGGCTTGCCTGGTGGTGCAGGACCACGGCATGAGCACCCAACTGGCGCGCATGCTCAAGCAGGCCGGCCAGAGCGCGCCCGAAGTCAAGCCGGTGCTGGAAGTCAACGCCGAGCACCCGCTGGTTAAAAAGCTCGATGGCTCGGTGCATTTCCATGACCTGGCGCACATCCTGTTCGACCAGGCGCTGCTGGCCGAAGGCGGCCTGCCGGCTGACCCGGCGGCCTATGTGAAGCGAGTCAACGCCCTGTTGGTGTGATGCTGTCCATCGGCACACTCTGAGGTTTGCCGGTGCCGAAGGGGTAAACGCCGCAACCCAAGCGCTGGGAAATCGCACGCGCCGCCTCGTGCAGCGCTGCGATCAGTGTGTGTTCAGCGTCAGCATCAATATGGTGGGATGGAAACGCCAAACCCAGCGCGCCAACAATCTGCTGCCCCTCTTTGAACAGGGGCACGGACACCACACCCAGGCCGGGCGACGTTTCATTGCGCTGCACACTGTAGCCATCACGACGAGCGGCGATCACCAACCGTTCCAAGGTGTCGCGATCTCGGACGGTGTCGGGGGTGAGCGCTGGGACGGGCAAACTGAGCAAATGCTGGCTCCTGTCGGTATCAAGGTAGGCCATCAAAACGCGGCCGGCCGATGAGGCGCCAAACGGCACACTGCTGCCAGAGCGCCAACCGGTGTCCATGAACATCGGCCCCTCTAAACCGATCAGGTAGAGCGTCTGCTCGCCGTCCGGCACTGACAGCCGCACACTGTGACCGGTTCGGTTGAGCAGCTCACGCATTACCGGTGTTGCAGCCTGACACAGGCTGTCGTACCTGGTGAAACGGGACCCCAGCACATAACAGCGCTGACCTACCGAATAGGTGCGAGTCGCCGGGTCCTGCACCACCAGACCGCTGCCAACCAGGGCACTCAGGATTTTCGACACCTGGCTTTTGGCCAGTCCGCAGCGCGTTGCCAACTCGGTGACACTGAAATCCCGTTGGTTGTTTTCAAACTGAAGCAGTATGCGTAAGCCGGTTCGCAATGACTTCATGGGTTCGGTGGCGCTGGCAGACAGGCCGGTTTCTGCCACCCGATCGCGGTGCAGCAAGTTCATAGGACCAATTCTGCCCGGGCCGTGGACTGCACCACCAGAACGTCCAATGCCATCACGCCCTGCCCCTGCGGTCGAACCACCAGGGGGTTGAGGTCGACCTCAACAATCCCTGGATCGGCAAAAAACTGCAGGGCGAGCCGGTGTATGACGGCGCAGGCCGCGTCGATATCCAACGTGGGCTGCCCACGCGCGCCGCGCAGGATAGGCGCAATGCGAAGGCTCTGCAATGCGGCAGCAATGTCAGCCCGGCTCGCGGGAAGCGCCAAGAATCTCACATCATCGAGGAATTCGGCCCAAATGCCCCCGGCGCCCACCATCAGCACTCGGCCCAGTTCGAGGTCAACTGAGCAACCAACGATCAACTCAAAACCGCCGCTGAGCATGGGTTGAACCGAGTAAGCTGTAATTGCCGCCCCCGGCGCCAGCCTCCTGACCGATGCCTGCATGTCGCGCCAGGCGTCAGCCAATGCGCGAGCGTCGGTCAGGTGGAGTGCCACGCCCCCGACCTCACTCTTGTGGGGGATGTCGGGAGAAACCACCTTCAACACCACGGGATAGCCTTGGCGCGCCGCGAAGTCCAGGGCGGCGTCCAACTCGGTGCACATGCATTCGGGCAACACTGGCACGCCTGCCTGGGCCAGGAAGTGCGCCACCGATGTGCTTGGACTCGCCCCCTGCAGTGGGATTGAGTCCGCAGTGGGCAGCGCCTTGACGGCTTGCCCACGCCGACCCAAGGCTGCCACCACACGCTCAGCGGTTGGCAGCACCAGCGCGCCGGCCTGCATCACGCGGCGACGATGCGCCACCAACATCGTGTCGGAGGAGGACAAAAATGTGAGTGCCAGACGCTTGTTCAAACGCGTGGCGTCGGCCGCCAGTTGCTCCAGCCAAGGCAGCAGGGCTTGATAGTCATGCGCCAGCCGAGTGAGCACCAGCAGCAGGGTCCCAATGGCGGAATCTCGCAACACCGACTCCGCACACTGAGCGTAGCCCTTCTCATCGGTGAACAGGGCGGTATCCACCGGGTTGGCGACGGCCATCTGCGGCGGCAGAATTGCCCTCAGCCCAGCCTGTGTCGCCTCGCAAAAGGTTGGGATCGCCAACCCCACATCGGCAGCAGCATCAGAAATCAAAACCCCCAAACCGCCCGAAATCGTCAAAACGCCCAAACCCGGGGCCGCATCCAGCGCCGGGTGCCCAAACCGATCGACTGCCGCGACCACGTCCAACAATTCATCCAGGTTGCTCACTGTGACAAGGCTGGCCTGTGCCGCAACGTCGCACCAGACCTTCCAGGCACCGGCGAGTTTGCCGGTGTGCGATACCGCCGCTGCGCGGCCCTGCTGGGACCGTCCGGCTCGCAACACCACGATGATCTTGCCCGCCGCCCGTGCTCGTCGCGCCAATGCCAGCAACTGCTCCCCATGCTGAAGGCCTTCCACATACAGCGCGATCAACTGAACCTGGGCGTCCTCAATCGCGTGCGACACCAATTCAAGAACACCGATGTCCGCTTCATTGCCGGTCGATACCCAATACGCCAGGCCGAGACCCAGGTCATTAAAGCTCTGCAACAGCGAATTGCCCAGCGCCCCCGATTGCGTGAACAGTGCCACTTTGCCAGGCCGCGGCAAGGCGTTTTTGAGCTCACTGGAAAACGTGGCGGTCACACCCAACGCAGGGTTGAGCAAACCAACGCAATTCGGGCCCACCAGCCGGATGCCATGCGTTTGGCAGATGGCTGTGAGTTGTTGCTGCGCTTCCGGCGCGCCGGCCTCGGCAAAGCCGCCAGCGATGGAGATCGCGTTGGCCACGCCCTGCAAGGCGCAGGCTTCCAGGGCTTGGGCGACACCCGAGGCCGGAAGCAGGATCAGTGCCAGGTCAATGTTGCGCGGCAGGTCTTGAATGGTCGCACTGCAGGCGACGCCGTCGATCTGTGCATGTTTAGGATTCACCAGATAAACGTGGCCCTGATAGCCATAGCGTCGCAGGTAGGCCAGCGGTCGTCCGGCCAACTTGCCAGCGTCCGGCGATGCCCCCACCAACGCGATGCTGGCCGGTCGGAGCAGACGCGTGAAATCGGTCATGCGTTCACCAAGCAAATTGCAGCATCAGCGGCAGGGCAACTCTGCAACGGCCGAGCCCTTGATCGTCAGTTGGCCCAGTTGGTTCTCACCCCACAGCTCGATGTCCACCAATCCGACCCCATCGACCATGCGCTTGGCAGTGACCCGCGCTTTGAAATAATTGCAGTCACCAAAAATGACCGGCATCTTCAGGCGGGCGCTAAGGCTTCGCACAAATCCACCGTCGCCGATCCAGTTGGTTACCACCGTGGTCAGCATGCCACAACGCTGCGGCCCGTTATCGTAAGGCCCAGGCATGCCCAGATCGACGGTGGCGACTTTGGCATCCTGGTGGCCAATGCTGGGAAGCACCACCGCGCCGTAGTAGCTCTTGTCGTAGTTGTTGGGCAGCTTTTCAGGGCTGTGGTTGGCCCAGCTCTTGTATTTCCAGCGCAGCTTGGTCGACTTGTAGCCAGAGGTGCCAACCGCGCCGCAATAGTAGGTGGTCATGTCCAGTTGGTTGATCGGCCCGCGAACGGTGCCTGGCAGATCAGCCCCCACAATGACATCATCCCAGTACAAGACCGCGCTGCCACGGACAAATTCATTGATCTGGGCATCAGCAATGCGAGCCAGTTCGTCGGCCGTAAACACGTGCTTCTCACGCGGAGCGTAACTCAGCCCCCCTTTGGCAGCCTGGCGCGCCACCCGAAAGCAGTGCGATAGCACCTTGGTCATCAGTCGACCATTTTCATCGTGGTAACGCACATCCCCAGTCTGAACGATCATGTTCGCCACCGTTTTGCCAGACAGCGGCTGAGCGTCGACGTACTCTGCCGATGCAGTGATGGCGTCATTGCGTCGGATTGGGTGATAGAACTCGGCGTCGATACCCGAGTAGTACCACTGCACGTCAGGCAATCCAGGCGCCACCACGGCGTCCCATATACCGAAGAAAAAGGTAGGGGGCGCAATGATGCCGCCCCAGGGCGTGTTCTTCGCGTACTCGGGGTCGGAGTAGAGTGGGTTATCGTCACCAATGCCCCAGGCATAGTGCCGAATGACATCTCGGGTCGCCTCATAATTCCATTGCTCAACCCGGATGGGCACGCCGAGCAGGGCACGGGCTTCGGCCAGGGCATCGCCGGAGATGGCGGGTGCCAGAAGTTGTTTGTCAGTCGCTTGATTCACGGTGCTTGTCTTTACTTGGTTTGGCTTGGCTTGGTTTGGCTGCGAGGTCGATGCCGTTTGACGCCTAGAGTTTTGCGGCCCCCAGGCCCATGCCGCCATCGACGTCAACGACGGCGCCCGTGGTCCACGTGGCAAGGATGAGGTACTCCATGGCCTGCGCGATATCTTCAGGTTCTCCGATGCGTCCGATTGGGTGCATATGGGCCAGCTTGTAAAAGAAGGCTTTGGCCTCTGTCGGATCCTGCCCAGTCACTGCGGCGTTGATCTCTGTGGCCACGGCACCGGGTATGACACAGTTGACGCGGACTTTACGTGGCCCCAGCTCAGCCGCCAGAACACGCGACATATTTTGCACAGCGCCCTTTGACGTGGCATAAGCCAAGCGGCCAGCCAAGGCCAAGCGCGTGTGCACGGAGCCAATGAAGATGACGGCGCCCTGGCTCGCTTCCAACGCGGGTAAGGCCGCCTGGGTGAGCATCAGGGGTGCGGCGATATTGCTTTGGAGCACCCGCATCAGGCTGTCTTCATCAAGACCAAGCAGTCCACTGTGATGGGTGATGCCTGCGTTATTGACCAGGGCATCCAGACGCCCCTCCCCGTGAGAGATGGCAGCGTCCACCATATGCTGGCGATCAGCGGCGCGTGTGACATCGCCGACCACGCAGTGGCAACTGGGGCCGATGGCATCGGCCACCTCACGCAGGCGGTTCTCGCGTCGCCCGCTGATGGTGACCCTTGCGCCACGTGCCGCAAAATATCGGGCACAGCCAGCACCTATCCCTGTGCCGCCGCCTGTCACCAAAATGGACTTGTCTTGCAGAGTATCCATTGCAGGTTCCAACATTGGGATTTAGTCAACACGCGACAATGTCACGGTCGCTGCCGCGGATGGCCCATAGCGCCCCGCGTTGCAGCAGACGCTTGTGGGTGGGGTGGTTCAGCGACGCACTGTCGTGGCCCAGGGCGTTATAGACAACCCTGGCGCCATCGACCTCACGCGCCCACAAGCAAGGAGAAGGTTCCACCTGCGACGGCGCCTGGACCGTGGCGAGAGCTTCAATGCCGGGAACCAGGTCCATTCGCGCATAGGCTTCCTCAGGGAAGTTAAAGGCCTCCAATCCCTGGGTGATGGGATGATCACGCGTCGTCATACGAACATCGACGGGCCCGTGGGGCGGGTGGTTGGATGTGCCCCAAATCCAGCCTGCACCCACAATGTCCCGCCATCTCGGCCAGTCTGAGAAACTGATGGCTGCAGTATGCAAGGCCAGCACACCACGGCCCGCAGCTAGATGGGCGTTGATTCGGGCCTGGTCCTGGGCGCTCAGGCTGACGGCCCAGCGGGCACGGTCATTGGCGAACCGCTCTTGCTCCATCGGCCATCGCAGCGCGTACACGGTGAGCAAATCGTAGCCGCCGTCAGCGAGCCACGACAAGCCGCTGCTGATATCGGTGGTGACGTCAGAGTCAATGCCGATCTCTAGCAGCATTTGGGTCAGCGACTGGCTAGCCTCTTCAAATGGATGAAAGACGCCGCCGGTGAGGATCAAGTTACGCTTCATGGCTAATCCCGCGGTATCTGAGACAACAGGCTGTGGACCAGGCCACCGTCAACACCGAGGTCTTGTCCATGGACATAGGCCGCAGCGTCGGATGCCAGGAACATCACGGCTTGCGCAATGTCCTCGGTGGAACCAAGTCGACGCAGCGGCACGGCCTTGGTTCGTACATCGCGGGTGCGGGGATTGGCAAAAACGGCGGTGCTCATGCCCCCATCGACAAAACCAGGCGACACAGAATTGACGCGGACACCGTGCGGCCCGAGTTCAAGGGCCAACAGCTTGGTCATGGTCACCAGTCCACCCTTGGCGGCGGCATACGCATTGGTGCCCAGGCTGGGGGTGATGGCGTTGATGGACGAGATGTTAATGATGTTGCCCTGCCCCCGCGCACGCATCATGAGACCCACGGCTCGCGACAGGACATAAACACCGACCAGGTCGACCTCCAACACCCTGCGGAAGTCCTGGACGCTGATGTCGACAAGGTGGCCGAATTTGACGATGCCAGCGTTGTTGACGAGCAGGTCTGGTGTGGTTCCCAGGGTTGCGAGTGCTGCGTCTACCGCCCGTTCATCGGTGACGTCGCAGGGGAGAGCCACGGCATTGCCCAATTCCCTGGCCATGGCTTCGGCGGCCTCGGCCTGTGCGTCCATGATGGCGACCCGGTAGCCTGCCCGGCTCGCGGCGCGGGCGATGGCGGCGCCAATGCCACTACCGCCGCCTGTGACAAGGGCCAAAGGGTCGGTCATGTCTGTGCTCCGTTGCCGCCGATCGGCTGGCCGCCGCGCGCCTGCTGAACCACCTCTTTGGACAAAATGCTGCCGAACTCGTGCACGCGCCATTCGGGCAGCGGCGTTCGGTCCGGGTCGGTCCGCTGCAGATCAATCGACTTTCCACCGAGCATCACCATGCGCAGTTTGTCGCGACGACCCACCACACTCACATCCTTTGACGGATCCCCGTCAATGAGGAGAAGGTCAGCGAAGCGACCCGCTTCGATGGTGCCGACTTTGTCTTTCATGCGGAGCGCCAAAGAACCGGACTGCGTGGCGCACTGGATCGCCTGTAGGGGCGTCAGTCCCAGGTGCTTGACGAACACCTCCATCTCCCGGTAATGCCAATCTCCGTACGGCGTGACCGAGAAGCCGGACTCGGTACCGCACAAGACGGGCACACCGGCCTTGTAGGCCTTGGCCAGCATCGCTGCACTGCCCTCAATTTCTCGCCGGAAAATTTCCTGAAGCGTCAGGCTGGCATTGATGGCGTCGCCGAACTCCATCAAGTTGGCCTGGAAGGTCATGGCCGGCACCAGGAAGGCGCCGTGTTTAACGACTGCCTCTAGCGCATCGTCGTCCATCAAAGTGGCGTGAATGATCTGGTCAAAGCCTGCCTCGCAAGCCACCTTGATGGCGTGTGCGCCACGGCAGTGCCCCGCGACCTGGACGCCAAAACTGTGGGCGATGTCACAAATGGTACGCAGCTCTTCCATCGTGAAGGTCACCATTTCGCCTTCGCTTCTGCGATTGGACAGCGAACCGGTAACGTGAACCTTGATCCAGTCGCAGCCGATCTTGATCTGCCGTCGCACCTCAGCGATGATTTGGTCCTTGCCTTGCAATAACACGGCATAGGCCATGATGCCGCTGTCCGGCATCAGTCGTCCGGCGGCGCCACCGACCGAGGTCATCAGAGCGTAGCCACCGACAGACATACGGGGGCCTTCGATCACGCCATGCTGGATGGCCTCCTTCAGATCGACGCCAAGATCAAACAATGAGTCAGCATCAAAAAAACCGGTGCAACCAGAGGTCAGGATGCGTCGAACATTGCGCACAGCTGTGATCGCCGCCATACCCGGGCGCCGGTGGTAAAACAACTCGTCGTGACCGGCTGCGTTGTCAAATGTACTGTGCACATGGCCGTCAATCAGTCCGGGCATCAGGGACAGGCCACTGGCATCAAGCCGCTGAGCCGACGCTTCGGCGAGGGCATCTGCCGCGTTGCCGACGGCTTGGATTTTGTCGCCGACGACCAATACGGAGGCCAGGCGTGCGGGCGCGCTTGTTCCGTCGATCACATTTGCGTTTTGGATCAGAAGTTGTTGAGAAATCATGGCTGCATCAATTCGTGTTTGTTTCTCATACGGAAACTATATTTCCATTTAGAGAATTTAATGCCGAATATAGAAACTTATATTCTTTTTTTCGATTCTATTGCACAATACGGTCGTAGCGCCAGGGATTTTTGCAACCCCTTGGTTATTGTTAGAAAGTGCACCGGCTGACGTGCAACCCACGAGCTTCGCCAACCCAGCAAACATGTCAATCAGCCCCTTGCTCAACATGACCACGCCGCTTGAGGTCGGCATCGGTTGTCGGGATCTCGCCGTGATGCGACAGTTTTACCAGCGCACGCTCGGGCTGCAGTTCGTCGGTGAGGCCCGCATTCCCGTCCACGTAGCGCAAACGTACCGATTGGCTCGTGGCAGCGCCACGGTGGTCCGGATGCAGACTCCACACGGTGAGCGAATCAAGCTGATTGCCCCTGATGAGGCACCACAGTTGCCCGCCGAACACAGGGCCTATGTGTTTGATCGGCCCAACGTGATGTACCTGACCTTCATCATCACCGACGTCAAGGGGGCGATGATGCGCCTGCATGAAGCCGGTGTCAGCTTCATGACGGGCCCAGAGCCCATCCAAAGTCGGCCGGGCGTGACCGTCACATTTCTGCGCGACCCCGAGGGCAACATCATCGAGTTGGTCCAATACGATGATGTGGCCGACTATCGACCCGATTTGCAGTGACCCAAGGGGGAAGACACCATGACCATTCCACGCCGCGTTCCGCCCAATGCCGCCAGTAGTCTGGAAAGCCGTCTGGCCGCCGTCGAAGACCAACTCGCCATCCGCGACTTGACGGCCCGTTACAACTTTGCCGTCGACAACCGAGATATGGCTGCCGCCGCTGATCTATTCACCGATCAGGCATCGTTCGGCTCCAAAGATGGCGCGATGCGTGCGACGGGGCGGGAGGCGGTCCTAAGGCAATTCGAGAGCCGCTACAGCGTGATGGGCCCTTCCAACCATTTTGCGCATGACCATGTCATCTGGTTTGACTCGCCGACACAAGCCAAGGGGCGGTTGTCGGTGCATGCAGAGGTCTGGCGCAATGAGCAGCCCATGGTGACGGCTATGCGGTACAACGACAGCTACGAAAAAGTGGACGGCCTATGGCGTTTTTCTGAACGCCTGCTGTCATTTTTTTACTACCTTAACGTCACCGACTACCCCGTAGCCATGGGGCACTTGGATCGCAACAGGGCCTCAGGCACTCCGGTGGCCGCCGACTACCCCGAGCGCCTGCCGACCTATGTGGAGCTTCGCCCTGGCAAATCACAACCCTGACACCTAAGGAGTCTGAACGCCCCCTGCCACTCTTTTTACCCCAACTCGTTCCATCGAACCTAGCGAACGGCGGGCAGGTATATACCCACTAGGCGACCCGCCGGGAATTGAATACCATCGCTTGCCGCTTGGCACCCAAATCAATGATGAGGAGACAATCATGAAATTCAAATTGAAAGCCCTGACCCTGTTGATTGCAGGCGCTGCAATCAACCCACTGTCTGCGATGGCCGCAGAGTTCACCATCGCGTCCATCAAGGCACTCACCGGCCCACTGGCATTTGTCGGAGTTCCTGAGGCCAACGCGGTCAAAATGGCCGTCGACGAATTGAATGCCGCCAACTACCTGGGCGCAGGCAATTCCATCAAACTGGTGTCAAACGACGATCAGAACGACCGGGCACAGATCACAACCCTGCTGACGCGCGCGGCCAAGGTGGACAATGCCCTGATCGTTCTTGGAGGAGCCAACAGCGTCTTGATGATTGCAGTGGCGCCCATACTCAATGAGCTGCAAATCCCCATGTTCGCAACGGCCCAGACCGCAGCACCCCTGGCAGCCAGCAAGTGGTACCTCAAGGTCACGGCATCGTCGGAATTGCAAGTCGCACCTCTGGCACAGTACGCCATTGACAAAGTCAAGCCACAACGCCTGGCAGCCATCTGGGGTCGCGACAACGATGGTCACATCAACAACATGAAAGCCTTCATGGGCCCGTTGGCTGCCAAGGGCGTGAAGCCCATTGCCGAAGAGACTATTCTGATCTCTGATACTGATTTCGGCGCCTTGGCCACCAAGATCGCAGCAGCCAAACCTGACTCGATCTGGCTTGGCGCCAATGCAGCACAGGCCGCCAACTTGGTGATTCAGCTCAAGCAGGCCGGCGTGGCACCCAATGTTGCCTTCTTTGGCACCGCCGGCCTGGGCGCCGACTACCTCAAGATCGGCGGCAAGGCTGTGGAGAACACTTATTTCTCGATTGACTTCAATGACCAGTCGACCGCTCCCCTCAACGCTAGTTTCCGCGAGAACTACAAAAAGCGATTCAACACCGAGCCTGACAACTGGGCCGCAGTTGGCTATTCAGAGACCCTGCTGGCCGCCCGTGCGATCAAGGACTCTATGCCCAACCCGACCCGTGAGAAAGTACTTGACGCCATCATGAAAATGCGTGACGCCGACGTCGTCCTCGGTAGCGGAAAATGGACCCAAAAAGCCGACCGAATCCCCGATTACGGCCCGGCTGTGATGGTTATCCGCAACAACAAACCGGTTCCGGCCAACTGACAACAGGTTCAACTCATCGATGCCTGACCACGTCCCAGCCACGGCGGCGCGTGGTCAGGTCAAGCGGTGTCCGTTTGCTGTGACCCGGTTCACCAGCCCCTCTCTCCTATTCCGCGGTGCCCAAGGCACGCATTAAAAAAATGGCTCACCCATGATCGCCCAGCAACTTGTCAACGGACTTGTCACCGGTTCGGTGTATGCGCTGTTTGCTCTCGGATTTACCTTGATATTCGGCACCTTCAAGATTCTCAATCTTGCGCATGCAGGTGTCTTCATGTCTGGGGCCTTCATAGGCTACTTTGCGGTGTTGAACGGATTACCACTGTGGCTGGCCCTTGTGCTGGCCATGATTGGGGCCGGGCTGGTGTCCTACATTGTGGAACTGACTGCGTTTGCCACGATCCGTGGGAGTGGGCAGATCGAATTTACAGCCCTGATTTCATCCATTGGCGCCAACCTCTGCTTGATGAGTGTCGCGCAGCGCTTGTCCAATACCAAAGTACTGCGTTTCCCGTTTGAGACCTTCCCGGTGGCTTTCTATGAGCTGGGACCAGTGCGGTTTTCTTTCTTGCAGATCATTATCCTGTTGTTGGTGGTGGCGCTCCTAGCCTTGATGATGCTCTACCTCTACAAGACCACGTTTGGTCGACAGATTCGCGCTGTCAGCGGCAATGAACGGGTGGCGTCGCTGCTCGGCGTCAACCCGGCGCTGGTGTACTTTCAGACCTTTTTTATCTCCGGTGCGCTGGCCGGTGTGGCGGGCATCCTGATCGGCCTGTCCTTCAACTCCATTCATTTCTACATGGGCGAGCCCTACTTGTTAAAAGCCTTCGTCGTGGTGGTTCTTGGCGGACTAGGCAGTGTGCATGGCGCTGTCGTTGCAGGCATGCTCCTGGGTATTTTCCAAAACCTTGCAGTGGCCTACCTGCCCAGCGCTTTGACCGACACCATCATCTACGGCTTGTTGTTCGTCGTGCTACTGGTAAAGCCGAGTGGACTGTTCGGTAGTGAGGGTGTGCAAGTGGGAGTGGCACGGCGATGATGAACTTGATTTACACCTATCAGCCCCTGTTCGACTATTTTCTGTTGGCGGTCGGCTTTGCCTACAGCCAACAAATGGTATTGCGTGCCGGTGTTTTCTCCATAGGCTCGGCGGGGTTTGCCTGTGTAGGGGCTTATGCGGTCGGGATTTTGGTCAAAAACCAGGGTGTTCACCCGCTTTTGGCGCTGTTGCTCGCGGTCGTCATCGGCTGTATCGGTGGGTTTTTGCTGTCGATCCCGCTGGCGCGCCTGCGCGGCGTCTTTCAAGCCATCGCGACGCTGGCCTTCGTCCAAATCGTGGTCTCCCTTTGCTTGTATTTCGATGAGTTAACCGGTGGTCCACAGGGGTTCAACAACATCCCTAAGCTGGTGCAGACATGGCACCTGCTGCTGGCAGTGGCCGTGACCATCTATTTCATGTACGTGATCAGCCGCTCATCGATCGGCCGCGCATTCGATGCCTTGCGGCAAGACGAGACAGTGGGGGCAACACTCGGCATTTCTATCCGCAAATACCACATGATTGCCTTTGTGCTGAGCGGGGCGCTGGCCGGATTTTTCGGCGGTATGCAAAGTCTTTACACCTACAGCATCGAGCCGGAAATGTTTGGCTTTGCCTTTCTGGTGGCGGCGCTGACCTACATTATTCTTGGAGGCAGGGGTACCGTGACCGGGCCCATTATTGGCGCTGCCATCATGTCGGTGCTGCCTGAACTGGCGCGCCCGCTGGCGGACAACCGCCAGTTTTTTCAAGGGGCGCTGATGATGGTGATGGTCGCTTTCATGCCCCATGGTGTGTTTGACGGGCTCGTGCTTTATTTGCGTAAGCGGCGTGCTGCAGCCCGCGACAAGACTTTCAAGGAGGGCGGCCATGGCAGCACTGGTTCTTAACAATGTCTCCAAGCGCTTCGGCGGCCTGTTGGCGGTGTCGGACGTCAACTTGGAGGTGCCTCCTGGACGGATCACCGGTCTGATCGGGCCCAATGGAGCTGGCAAGACGACCGTAGTCAATATGATCACTGGCCTGCTGAAGTTGACGACAGGCAATGTCCTGCTGGGTGACCGCGACATCACCACGGCCGAAGCCCATGAGGTCGCCTTTGCCGGCGTATCGCGCACCTTCCAGAATATTCGCTTATTGCCCGAGGCGACAGTGCTGGAGAATGTGGTGATAGGCTTTCACGTGCACGTGAAGTCATCGCTGTTTGCCCAACTGCTCGGATTACCGTCATCCTTGCGGGAGTCGCCAAAGCTGTTTGAGCGCGGCTGGCAATTGCTGGAGCGTTTTGGCATGACGCGTTTTGCCGATCATCCAGCCGGGAGTCTGGCCTATGGACACCAACGTCGGGTAGAAATGATGCGTGCAGTGGCGACGGACCCCCAAATCCTGTTGCTGGATGAGCCGGTCGCAGGCATGAATGACGTGGAGGCGGCCGAGCTTGGCACAGTCTTCAATGAACTGGCGGCCAGCGGCATTGGCCTGCTGTTGATCGAACACAACATCCGTTTCGTTAACCAGTTGTGCCAAAAGGTCTACGTACTGGATTCTGGGGCCATGATCGCCCAAGGGACGCCGCAGGAAGTGATGCACAACCCGGCAGTGATTGCAGCTTATCTGGGTGGAAAAAAATGATGCTTGAAGTGAAGGACCTGGCAGCCGCATATTCCGGCATTGAGGCGTTGCGTGGCGTCAGTCTGCATATTGAAGCCGGGGAGATGGTGGCATTGATTGGTGCCAACGGCGCCGGCAAGTCGACCTTGCTCAATTGCCTTTCGGGAACGGTTCGCGCCCGACGGGGGTCGGTTCATTTTGAAGGCCAAGACATCACCGGAATGAAACCCCATCGCGTGGCGCGCGAAGGCTTGCTCCAGGTGCCCGAAGGCCGACAGATTCTGGTGGAGCTGACGGTTGAAGAAAATCTGTTGCTGGGTGAACTGGCGCGAGGCTCGAGAACTTCGAACTATGGCTTGACGGATGTCTATCAGCTTTTCCCCATTCTTCAAGATCGCCGTACCCAGAAGGGTGGCACGCTGTCTGGCGGCCAGCAGCAAATGCTGGCCATTGGCCGGGCCTTGATGGGAGGCCCACGCCTTTTGTTGCTCGACGAGCCCAGCCTTGGACTGTCGCCACTCATCACTGACCAGGTGTTTGAGGCATTGCGCAGGCTGAATGGCTCTGGCCTGACCATCCTGCTGGTGGAGCAAAACGCGCACCGGGCGCTGCAAGCGACTCAACGCGCCTACCTACTGGAACATGGCGAACTGGCGTTTCAGGGCAACAGTGCAGACCTGATCAACGATGAAAAGGTCATCGCGCACTATCTCGGCCACTTGGCAGCGGCCTGAGCACGGCTACTTTTCAACCATCAGGAAATGTCCATGAGCACACCGCAAACAACAAGAGAATCTTTGATCGCCGAATTCACCGCATTGGTAGAGGGCAATGCCGAGATGGATCGCCACGATGTGTTTGCGCGTTTGCGCCGCCATGTGCCGATTTTCCATAGCGACCGGTTGGACGCATGGGTGATGACGCGATATGAGGACGTCAAGACGGTGTTGTCCAACGACACTCTTTTCCAGCCGCCGCAACAAGGCGCCGGCGCGTCCCCATTCGGACGCTCCTTCATGCAGATGAGCGGCCGTGAGCACAGCAAGAAAGTGGGCATCGTCGCCCGTGAGATGAGGACCCAGCGAGCGATGCGTGAACGGCTCAGTGAGGTCGTTCTGCAGATTGCGAAGAGCCAGGCCACCAGCCTGGTGATGGGCGAACCCATGGATCTGCGTGAACGCTATGCAACCTGGGTACCGCTTTTGGCTATCACGGCCTTGACCGATTTGCCGGATGCGGCCCGCTTTCGCGACTGGTACCGCACCATTGTGGCCGGCGGCTCTTCCAGCATCACCAACCCCGGCGCACGCGATGCTGCGTTCCGGGCACGAGAGGAAGTGCGGGCGTTTCTGGAGCCAATCATCGAGGCACGGCGCCTCCGACCTGGCAATGACCTACTGTCCGACCTGGTGACGGCCGACTACGATGGTGAGCCGATACCGCATGAAGAAATCGTTTCCAACATCATTTTCTTGCTGGCTGCCGGGGTGGAAACCACAGAGCGCGTGCTCACCAGTGTCTTGCGGCACGTTGCCCTCGACGCCGAAGAATGGGCCTGGCTAAAGGCCAATTACACCGACCCAGAGTCGCTGTCGGCGTTTTGTGCCGAGGCGCTCCGAGTCTTCCCTCCGGTCAGCGCCAATGTGCGCACCGCATTGCAAGACCTGGAGATTGCCGGAGTCAAGATCAAGGCAGGCGAAAAAGCAGTGGCATTGAGCGTGTCGGGCAATCACGATGAAAACCACTTCGCCAATCCAACGCATTTTGACCACAACCGCTTCATGGGGTCCAGCGAACGCCAGTTCACTGCGGGCGGAGACATCCTCAGCTTTGGCGACGGTACGCACCATTGCGTCGGTTCACGCCTGGCCAAAGTGGAGATGGCCCACGCACTGACCGAGTTTCTTGACCGAGTGGCGCGCATCGAGCCCGTGGGCAATTTGCCGGTCGGCGAAGGCTTCATTTTTCACTCACCACCCAGACTCCCGGTGATATTGCACCCTGAAGAATTGACATGACCCTACAAAAAAAGCCCCTCAACGTGGACCCAGCCAATGGTCACGCTGAGAGTTCGCCACATTTTCAGATTGCGGCAGCGCGGAGGATGCTGTACCGGGCAGGGCTTGACAGCCAGGTTGGCGGCCATGTGAGTCTGCGGGTTCCTGGTGAAGAGGCATTTTGGGTCACGCCATTTCAGTACTTTGACGAAACCCTGCCCGAGCATGTGTCCAAGGTAGGGTTCGATTTGACTGTTTTGGAGCCCGGTAGCTTGCCGGCATCACCCGGAATCAACTTCCATGCGTCGGTGATGATGGCCAGGCCCGACGTGAATTGCGTGATCCACACCCACGCAAAGACCATCGCCACCTTCGCAACGACCCGTCAAAAATTTGGTGTTTTTTATGTTTACGGCGCCATGTTTGCAGACTTGGTGACAGAGTTTGTCGACGATCCAAGTTTGACGCCCGATCAGGAAGGGGCAGCCATCGCGTCCACCCTGGGAATGAACAAGGTGGCTCTCATGCCACACCATGGCTCAGTGCACGTGGGCGCCAGCTTGGAGCACACCACCATCGAAACCATGGTGTTCAACCTGGCCTGCGAGTACCAACTGGCTGCCTTGGCCTCAGGGGGGCAGCCCATGGAGGCCAGTACCGCCCTGGCCTACCGAGACGCATACTACAAATATGGATTCCGGGAACAGATGTGGCTGGCCAATTACCGTCGGCTTCGGGCCAGCGACCTGGACCTGTTCAATTCGCTCGGTCGGTAAGTGACGACTCAGCTGCCGCCAGGCCCAGTGTGGCGCTGACTGCACGGCGGGCTACGGCCAGTGGGTCATCTTGCTGGTAGTGGTCATTCATGATCTCCACCGAATACACACCGCAGTAGCCTATCCGCTGGAAGTAATCAAAAAAGGCCTTGATCGGTCCTACACCCTCGCCTGGAAATAGCCGGTAGTGGCGGGCAATTTCGAAGGGCGGCAAACGGGTTTGTGGCCAGTCGCAGAGCTGGACCAAAAAGACTTTGTCCGGGTGGATGGCGTCAAGGCCATTGAGCGGCAGGCCGTGTGCGGCCACATGCAAGCTGTCCAAGGCCAAGCCCATGCAAGGATGATTCACCTGCTCCACCAGTCGCCAAGCCTCCCGGTAGTCAGAGAACCAGCGGGCCCAGCCGATCGGTTCATAAGCTATCCGCATGCCGCGCGACTGCGCCAGCTCGGCCAAGCGCAGCAAATCAGCCACACAACGCGCCCGATCGGGACTGGCCTCAGGGTGGATGTTGGCGCACAACACGAGTAGTTCTGCGCCCAGCCAAGCCATCTGGTCCATCATCTGCTCAGCGATGCCCAAGACATGGTCACGCTGTTTGACGGGCATGCCCTCGTAGTCCCGCAAGGCCTGATAAGCAGAAATTGCAAGCCCACTGTCCCTGACCATGTCAACGCAGTAGTCGGGGCCACGCGGATCTTCAAACAGGTCGCGGGGAAAGAACTCGGTCGCCACAAAACCAGCCTGCTTCATGGCTTGAAGTTTTTCAGGCAAGCGCCTGCCAAAGGTTGCAGTGGTGCAGCTAAGCCTAGAAATCAAGGGTAACGTCGATGAGGCCATTGAGCCACCTTTCAAAATGTTATTCGCCCAGCGCTACTCCGGCTTGATGCCCGCGGTCTTGATCACCCGCACCCAGGTGTCGAGCTCTGACTTGACGAAGGCGGTGTAGTGCTTGTTGCCCTGCGGCGGCACGACAAAGCCGACCGAGTTCATGCGCTGCCGGATGGTGTCAGACTGCATGGCCTGAGAAATCGCAGCTTCGAGCTTCTCCACCACCGCCCGCGGCGTCCTGGTTGATGAACATCATCGGGATGGTGCCGCCGAGCAGGTCGGTCAGCATCGGACCGCCGCCCTTGTAGGGAATGCCGGTTGGTTCAATGCCGGCGGTTTGCTTGAACAGCGCCATCGCCATGTGGCCGGAGGCGGCGTGGGTGAAGCCGTAATCGAGCTTGCCAGGGTTCTGCTTGGCATAGTCGACCACGTCGGCCACCGTCTTGTACGGGGTAGACGGGTGCACCACCAGCACGTTGGGGACCGAGTGCACCTGCGACAGGTGGATGAAATCGCTCATCGAGTTGTAGCGCAGATTGGGGTCGAGGCCATGGGCCACCGCGTTTTGGCCCACGCCGGTCTGGATCAGCCTGTAGCCGTCGACCGGCAGCCGCAGGGCCCGCTCCATGCCCAGCGCGCCACCGACGCCGCCGATGTTTTTCACCACAAAAGACTGCTTGAGCAGTTTGCCCAATTCCTCCGCCACCATACGGCCCATCACATCGCTGGTGCCACCCGGCGGGAAGGCCACGATCACCTTGACCGGCTTGCTGGGGTAATCCGACTGGGCCCAGGTTAAGCCGCTGTTAGCTATCATAAGTAGAGCAAAAAACATAGGCCAGATAAGGCTTTTTCGACGATTTGGCATCTCTGTTCTCTTTTGTTCTCTTTAATAGTTAGGCCTCCATGTTAATCGGAGGCGGGCGCCGCAGGGCAGTGATGGCGGGCATTGCCTGCGACAATGACAGCCGCCCAGAAACTTCCGGAAACCCCACCATGAGCCACCCCCTGCAACGTGCCGCTATCGCACTCAGCCTGACCCTGGCCCTGGCCAGCATGCCAACCGCCTGGGCGCAAAACGCCGTCACTGCGGCCGCGGCCAACGAGGCCGGCGCCGTGGTCACGGCCTCTGGCCTAGTCTATCGCTCGCTCAAGGATGGCGTGGGCGCCAGCCCCGGCGCCAGCGACAAGGTCAAGGTCCACTACCGAGGCACCTTCCCGGATGGCAAAGAATTTGACAGTTCCTACAAACGCAACGAGGCAATCGAATTCCCCTTGAACGGCGTCATCAAGTGCTGGACCGAGGGCGTGCAGCGCATGAAGGTCGGTGGCAAGGCCAAACTGACCTGCCCACCGGCCATCGCCTACGGCGAGCGCGGCGCCGGCGGCGTGATTCCGCCCAATGCCACTCTGCTGTTCGAGGTGGAGTTGCTCGCCATCAACGGCAAGTAAGCCGGCATCACCGGCATGGACCTGGCACTGGTGCTGCTGCTGGGCCTGGTGGCTGGCACCGTGGGCGGCGTGGTCGGGTTTGGCACCTCCATCCTGCTGATGCCGGCGCTGGTGCTGGTGTTTGGCCCGCGCGAGGCCGTGCCCATCATGGCGGTGGCGGCGATCATGGCCAACGCCTCGCGGGTGGCGGCCTGGTGGCGCGAGGTGGACTGGCGCACCACCGCAGCCTACAGCGCCACCGGCGTGCCTGCAGCCGCCTTGGGCGCGCGCACCCTGTTGACCCTCCCGCCCGGTGTGGTGGAGGCGGCCTTGGGCTTGTTTTTCATCGGCATGATTCCGCTGCGCCGCTGGATGACACGGCAACGCTGGGTGTTGAACCTGTGGCACATGGCGGCCGTGGGGGCGGTGATCGGCTACCTGACCGGCATCGTGGTCAGCACCGGGCCGATCAACGCGCCCTTTTTTTTGGCGCATGGGCTGGTCAAAGGCGCTTACCTGGGCACCGAGGCCATGGCCTCGCTGGCGGTGTACGGGGCCAAAACCCTCACCTTTCGGGCCTTTGACGCCCTGCCCCTGGCCACCTTGCTGCGGGGCCTGACCATTGGTGCGTCGCTGATGGCGGGCGCGTTCATTGCCAAGCGCCTGGTGCTGCAGCTCGACACCGCGCTTTTTCAGCGAATGATGGACGGCCTGCTGCTGCTGGCAGGGTCGACCATGCTATGGGCGGCGCTTCGGCCGGCGACCCTGTAAGCGCCCTCACATCACCAACGGCTCGTCTTGCATGGCCTCCAGCTGGTCCTCAAGCATCTGCACCTGGCCTTGCCAGTAGTCGCTGGAGCCGAACCAGGGGAAATTGATTGGAAAAGTGGGGTCGTCCCAGCGCCGGGCCAGCCAGGCGCTGTAGTGGATCAGGCGCAAGGTGCGCAGCGGCTCGATCAGGGCCAGCTCGCGCCGGTCAAAATCCCGAAACTGCTCATAGCCATCCACCAAGGCGCCCAGCTGGCGGCTGCGCTGCTGCCGGTCGCCGCTGAGCAGCATCCACAGGTCCTGAACCGCCGGCCCGCTGCGGGCGTCATCCAGGTCGACAAAGTGTGGCCCCGGCCCGGCCGCAGCCGGCACGTCCAGCGGCGTCCACAGGATGTTGCCGGGATGGCAGTCGCCGTGCAGGCGCAGCTGCCTGATCAACGAGTCTCCAGAGTCTTCCGAGCCTTTTTGGCCTCTAGACCCCGTCAATGCTGGGTAGTTCGCTATAAAATCAAGAGCATTTTGCGCCGCACGGCTCCAGGTTGACTGCACATCCAGCGGCACCTTGTCGTGCGCAAGGAGCCAGTCGCGTGACTCGGTGCCAAAGCTGTGCAGGTCAAGTGCCGGGCGGCTGGCAAACGGCCGTGCCGCACCCACGCTGTGAATGCGGGCCAAAAAGCGGCCAATCCATTCCAACACATCAGGGTCATCCAGCTCAGGGGCTCGGCCGCCCCGGCGCGGGCTCACACTGAAAGCAAAGCCACCAAAATGGTGCAGGGTGCGGCCCTGCAGCAGCAGCGGCCCGACCACCGGGATCTCAGCCGCCATCAGCTCGGCAGAGAAGGCGTGCTCCTCCAGAATCTGCGCCTCGCTCCAGCGCTGCGGCCGGTAAAACTTGGCTACCACCACCTGGCCATCCTCCAGATGCAACTGGTAGACCCGGTTTTCATAGGAGCTCAGCGCCAGCAAGCGGCCGTCACCGTACAGGCCAACGCTGGCGAGTGCGTCCATCACCCCGTCCGGGGTCAAGGTCTCGAAGGCGTGGCGCGAGACGGGCATGGGGGAGCTGTCAGACATGGTTGCATTGTCGGGCCAGTACCGCCGCAGCGCGGGGCGTCGGCGCGGACTCCCAACCCAGCGCCGTTTGACCGTGTGCGCGTGGCCCGATATTGACGCGTATCAAACGTGTTTTGCAACCACTCCCGCTACAGTGGGCCCATGAGCAACCGACAGCGTCGCCAACGTCTCATCACGCGACAGGGCTTGCTGTACTCGCTGATGCTGTGCGTGGTCATCATGGGCTTGGGCGGCATGGGCTTTTGGCTGATCGAGCCCCGCGCCAAAACCCTCAGCGACGGCCTTTGGCTGGCCTTCACCACGGCCGCCACCGTCGGCTATGGTGACATCGTGCCCAGCACCTTCGCCTCACGCGCCTTCGCTGTGGTGGTGGTGCTGCTGGGCCTGGCCGTGCTGTCGCTGGCAACCGCCTCAGTGGCCGCCATGTTTGTCGAAACCGAAGAGCGCCAGATTGAACGCGACCTGATGCGCGAAATCGGCGCCTTGCGTGGCGAGGTACGGGCTTTGCGCGATGAACTGCGAGCCAAACAGGCCGCAGCAGTGACACACAAGTGACTCGACGGCCTTGTTGCCCGGCTTGCCAAAGCCGCCATTGAGGGCGTAACATCAGTCCAACTAAGAAAGTAAGCATGGAGACGGTGTTGGGCGATACAGGCAACCCCCTGGTCGGAACTTGGCATTTGGTGCGCTGGGACATCAGCTACGACGATGGTCGCGCGCCTTCACTGCCCTTCGGTGCCGCAGCCACCGGGATGATCCTGTACACCCACGACGGCAGCATGAGCGCCTGCATTGCCCAGGGCCACCGGGCCAAGCTGTCGTCCGAGAGCGTGCGCAGCGCCCCGATTGAGGAGCGACTGGCCGCTTTCGGGAGTTTTTTTCAGTACGCGGGCCGCTACCGCATCGAGCGCCAGGATGGCCGCTTGCAGGTGGTGCACAGCGTCACCCACTCGCTCAACCCCAATTTTGTCGGCACCGAGCAGGCACGCTGGATTGACTGGCCGTCCGAAGGCCAGCTGGCCCTGTCGGCCTCTGACACCGTGCCCGGCACGGCGGTGACCCGCCATCACCGGCTGCTGTGGCAGCGTGGTGCACCAACATGAGCTTGTTTGAACAGCATCGGACCCGGTTCGAGCGGGCGCAGGCGGCTTGCCAACAGCGCGACTGCTGGAGCCCCTTTCCCGAACTGCCAGGCAAATACCCCGAGGCGGCGGCGGCCCAGGCCAGCGGGCTGGCCGCCTTCCAAGCGCACCTGGGGCAGGACCAGCCCCGCTTCTTTGAACTCGGCCAGCCTGGCACCGTTGGCACCCTGGGCGAAGAAATCTCCCCCTACACGCAGCGGCCGCTCGGTATCCTGTACCCGCAGGCCGATCCAGACCGGCTGTTCGAGGCGGCTGGCCGTGCCATGACCGACTGGGCCCAGGCACCGATCGACGAGCGCATCGGGCTGTTGCTGGAGGTGGTGGATACGATCTACCGCGAGCATCTGTTTGAGATCGTGCACGCCGTGATGCATACCGCAGGACAGAGCTTCAACATGGCCTATGCCGGCTCGGGCGTCAATGCGCTTGACCGCGCGTTCGAAGCCCTGGTCTACGCCCACCAGGCGCAACATGCCGTGGCGCCGCAGGCGCGCTGGGAACGGCAGTTTGGCCCGTCCTCCATCGTGCTGGAAAAAACCTACCGGCTGGTGCCACGCGGCGTGGCGGTGTGCTTTTCATGCGCCAGCTTCCCGACCTGGAACGCCTGGCCCTCGATGATGGCCAGCCTGGCCACCGGCAATGCCGTCATCGTCAAACCCCATCCCGCCACGGTGTTGCCGATGGCCTTGACGGTTCGGGTGTTTCGCCAGGTGTTGCAGGCGGCCGGTTTCGACCCCAACCTGGTCACGCTGGCCTTGGACAGCCAGGCCGAGCCGATTGGCAAGCGTCTGGTCAAGCATCCGGCCACGGCGATGGTCGACTTCACCGGCAGCGTGCGCTTTGGTCAATGGGTGGAGCAAAACGCCCACCCGGCGCTGAGCTTTACCGAAACCGCCGGTTGCAACACGGTAGTGCTGGCGTCGGTCACCGATCTGGATGCGGTGCTGCGCAGCCTGGCCACCACGCTGTGCCTGTTCAG
>JBAXMQ010000005.1:0-58134 GCA_037134215.1 Betaproteobacteria bacterium | reverse complement strand
GGCATGGTCTTGTCGGCCATTTTGATGAGCATGTTCTACATTGGCGGCGAACTGGCGCAGTCGCGCCTGGGGCTGCCGCGTTCGCTCACCGGTGTGTTCCAGGGCCTGCTGCTGTTCACGCTGCTGGCCTGCGACACGCTACTCAATTACCGCCTGCGGTGGGCCAAGTGACCAGGCCGCCGCTGTGTCCGTGCGCCCTGCACCGATTAACCGGGGACTGTTGAGGCCATGGAATCCTATGCACTCCTGATCGCCGCCACGCTCAACGCTGGCACCGTGCTGGCGCTGGCCTCGCTGGGCCTCTTGATCAATGAAAAAGTGGGCATCGTCAACCTCGGTGCCGAGGGCATGATGCTCTGTGCCGCCATTGCTGGTTTTGCCACGGTGGTGCACTCGGGCAGCGACATGCTGGGCTTTGCCGCCGGCATTGGCGCTGGGGCGCTGCTGGCGCTGATCTTCGGCTTGCTGGTGATCTGGCTCAACACCAACCAGTACGCCACCGGCCTGGCGGTGAGTCTGTTTGGCGCCGGGTTTTCTGCTTTTGTGGGCGTGGCTTATGTGCAGCAAAAAATGCCCGAGCGGCCCAGCTTTGCCGTGCCCTGGCTGTCCGACCTGCCGCTGCTTGGGCCTGCGCTGTTCCGGCACCACCCCCTGGTCTACCTCACCGTGGTGCTGGCGCTGGCCATGATCTGGTTTTTGTACCGCACGCGCGCAGGGCTGGTGCTGCGCAGCGTGGGCGAAAGCCCCGAGTCGGCTCACGCGCTGGGCTACCCGGTGCGCCGCATCCGGCTGCTGGCGGTGGTGGCTGGCGGCGCCCTGTGTGGCCTGGCCGGCGCTTACATCTCTGTGGTGTATACGCCGCTGTGGGTTGAGGGCATGGTGGCGGGCAAGGGCTGGATCGCGCTGGCTCTGACTACGTTTGCCACCTGGCGGCCGGCCCGCGTCCTGCTGGGCGCCTACCTGTTTGGCGGGGTCACCATGCTGCAGTTTCACCTGCAGGCGATCGGCGTGGAGGTGCCCAGCCAGTTCCTGGCCATGCTGCCCTACCTGGCCACCATCGTGGTGCTGGCACTCATCTCCCGCAACCCGCAGTGGATTCGGGTCAACATGCCGGCGTCGATCGGCAAGCCGTTTTACCCCGGTTCCTGAGGTTTTCCGGTCCATAATTAACCCGTTCCCAACCCTGTCGCCAACCACCCTGTAAAGAAGGACAAGACATGACCGATCTGCACAAGCTGACATTCAAGATCGCCGCACTTACCGCCGTGGCCTCCGCCGCGCTGGTGGGTTGTGGCAAAAAGGAGGAGCCGGCACCTGCGCCAGTAGCAGCGCCTGCTGCCTCGGCCGCCGCACCCAAGCCCGAACCGCTCAAAATCGCCTTTGCCTACGTGGGCCCGGTGGGCGACGGTGGCTGGACCTTCGCCCACGACAACGCCCGCAAGGCGCTGGAAAAAGAATTTGGCGACAAGGTCAAGACCTCGTTTGTCGAGAACGTGCCTGAATCGGCCGATGCCGAGCGCGTGATCCGCGACATGGCGACCCAAGGCAACAAGCTGATCTTTGGCACCACCTTCGGCTACATGGAGCCCATGCTCAAGGTCGCCCCGGACTTCAAGGACGTCAAGTTTGAGCACGCCACCGGCTACAAGCAGGCCGACAACATGCGCACCTACGACAGCCGCACTTATGAAGGCGCGTACATGGCGGGCATCATTGCCGGCAAGATGACCAAGTCCAACACGCTGGGCGTGGTGGCCTCGATCCCAATCCCCGAGGTGATTCGCAACATCAACAGCTTCACGCTGGGTGCCCAGTCGGTCAACCCCAAGGTCAAGACCAAAGTGGTGTGGGTGAACGGCTGGTTTGACCCACCGAAAGAAACCGAAGCCGCCACCTCGCTGATGAACGGCGGCGCTGACGTGCTGTTCCAGAACACCGACTCGCCCGCTGTGCTCAAGGCCGCAGAAGCCAAGGGCAAGCGCGCCTTTGGTTGGGATTCGGACATGACCGCCTATGGTCCCAAGGCCCACCTGGCGTCGGCTGTGATCAACTGGGGCCCGTACTACATTAAGGCCACCAAAGAGGCGCTGGATGGCTCCTGGAAGGGCGGCACAGGCGTGTGGTGGGGCGTTAAAGAAGGCGCGATTGACATCGTGTCGATTGCCGAAGACGTGCCCGCTGACACCAAGGCCAAAGTGGAAGAAGTGAAAAAAGGCCTGGCCGATGGCAGCTATGTCATCTGGAAGGGTCCGATCACCGACAACACCGGCAAGGTGCAGATCGCCAAGGATGCTGCAGCCGACGACAAGTTCCTCGGTGGCCTGAATTTCTACGTCAAGGGCGTGGAAGGCAAGATCCCCGGCGGCAAATAAGCTGGCGTAAGCCTAAAGGGCCGCTTTCGAGCGGCCCTTTTTGTTGGCGCACAGTACCTGTGTGCAACCAGCTCACCAGTCCGTCGCACCATACCGCCGACCAGCTGCTCAAGCCCAATGTCGTTCACGTCTCAATCCCCAAACGCGCGCTGAACATCGAGGCCGAGCTCAAAGCGTGGCTGGCTGAAGTGAAGAATGTGCCAATAAGTGGCTTGTTCATGCTAATATTTGGCATGACTATCAGCTCAGCACTTTTTACGGATAGCCAATCACGTCTCTACGTCTGGCTGTTTGGTCAACCAGACCGCGCCTACCACCTCAACGAGCTGCGCCGCCTAACCGGCCTGGGCAGCGCCTCCTTGCAGCGGGAGCTGAACCGGTTGGCAACCGCAGGCCTGGTCGATGCGCAAACGGTGGGCAACTTGCGTCGCTTTCAGGCCAACCGGCAATCTCCCGTCTATGCTGAATTGCTTGCACTGACCCGCAAGACGCTGGGTACGGTGCCGGTGCTGCGCGATGCCTTGCAGCCCCTGCTGCCCAATTTGCTGTCGGCCTGGGTCTATGGTTCGGTCGCCAAACAAACTGACACCGCGCGTAGCGACATTGACGTGATGCTGGTCGGTGACGATTTGCTGCTCAGCCAGGTCTTGGCCATCTTAGAGCCCGCCGAAGCGCAGTTGGGCAGAAAAATCAACCCAAGCTGCTATTCACCCCAAGAGTTTGAGCGTCGCAGAGCCGAGCCCGACTCGTTTGTTAACCGGGTGCTGTCGCAGCCCACACTGTCATTGATAGGGGATGCCCATGAGCCTGCCTGAACTAGACAACCTGGTGCGCATCGGCCAACTCAAAGCCGAGCCGCGCAATGCCCAGGAAGTCACACGCATGCTCGCTATGGCGCAGACCCGCCTGAGCGATGCCAAGTTGAACAAGCTATCGATGGAAGGCCGCTTTACCAGCGCCTACAACGCCGCCCATGCCGCTGCTTTGGCAGCGTTGCGCTGGCACGGCTATCGCAGCGAAAACCGCTACACCGTCTTTCAATGCCTGACGCACACCCTGGGCTGGCCCGCCAACCGCTGGCGCGTGCTAGACACCGCGCATCAAAAGCGCAACCTGGCAGAGTATGAAGGCTACCTTGAGGTTGAAGAATCCACCGTGGCCGAGATGTGCGCGTTGGTTCAAGGCCTGATTGCTGATGTGCAAGCCTTAATAGCCAAATGACATAGCCCTGTTTATCGAGCCTGTAAAAGGGCCCGCCCGATAATAGAGGTCTAGCCATTGCCGACGTCAACTCTGCCCAGGCTGACAAAAGCCCCCACCAAGGACCACCATGATTCAACTCCATTACCTACCCGGCGCCGCCAGCATGGCGCCGCACATCGTGCTCGAAGAAATCGGCTGTGGCCATGCTCTGCTGAAAGTAGACAAGGCTGGTGGCCAGCTCGGCTCGCCGGCTTACCGACAGCTCAACCCGAACGGGCTGGTGCCGGTGCTGGTGGATGGCGACCTGGTGCTGTACGAATCGGCCGCCATCTGCCTGCACCTGGCCGACAGCCACCCGGCCGCCGGTTTGATGCCAGCGCTGGGCACGCCGGAGCGGGCCCAGGCCTACAAATGGATGGCCTGGCTCGCCGGCACCTTGCAGCCTGCTACCAACATCTACTTTTACCCGGAGCGCTGGGCCGACACTGCCGAGGCCATTGCCCAGGTCAAGGCCCATGCCGAGCAGCGCGTGATGACTCTGGTGCAGCAGATTGAGGCGCAGCTGGCTTCGCACAGCGGCCCCTGGCTGCTGGGCCAGACTTACGGCTTGCCTGACATCCACGCCATGATGCTGTGCCGTTGGACGCGCAATTTTGCCGGCCCCAAAGCGCGGGAGCTGCCGCACATCGGCCCCTGGTTGCAGCGGGTGTTTGAGCGGCCTGCCGTGCAAAGGGTGTTTGCCGCCGAGGCGCTGCAGGCACCCTGGTTCTGAGCGACCAAATGACGTGAACTCGACCTCGGCCCAGATCGAGCGCCAGCACTGGCACCCGGTGGCCGGCGCTGCCGAGGTCACTGGCGAGCCCTTGGCGGCCCTGCTGTTGGAGCAGCCGCTGGTGCTGTGGCGTGACGCCAGCGGCGCCATCCAGGCCTGGGCCGACCAGTGCCCACACCGGGGTGCCCGGCTGTCCTTGGGGCGGGTTTGCGCGGGGCGGCTGGAGTGCCCCTACCACGGCTGGCAGTTCGAGGCCTCGGGCCAATGCGTGCAGGTGCCGGCGCTGCCGGCATTTGAACCCCCAGCGTCGCACCGGGCGCAGGTGTTTCAGGCGCATGAGCGTCATGGCCTGGTCTGGGTTTGCCTGGAGGCGGGCGAGACGGCGTCCGCTCCACCTTTGCCCCAGTTTGCGGCAGAAGATGACGCCGCCTTGCACAAGCTCAACTGCGGCCCCTACGCGGTCGCCACCAGTGCCGGCCGCATCGTGGAAAACTTTTTGGACATGGCCCATTTCGGCTTTGTGCATGAGGGCTGGCTGGGCATGCGGCAGTTGCCCCACGGCGTTGCAGGCCATGCCACTGAGATCCCGCCTTACCAGGTGGAAGCCACGCCACAGGGGCTGCGTGCCACCGGTTGCCAAGCCTGGCAGCCGCGATCCAGCGTGCATGCCACCGCTGCGGCCCTGGTTGACTACAGCTACGAGGTCACGGCCCCGTTTGCGGCCGTGCTGACCAAAGTGCCTCCGGCGCACAGTGTGGCCCTGCCGGCCTTTCGTGAGTCCATCGCCCTGTTCATCTGCCCGCTCACGCCTGAGACCAGCCGGGTCTGGTTCAGGCTGGCGGTGGCCGATGCGGCGCCAGACGAGGTGGCGCTACGGGCTTTTCAGGACACCATTTTTTTGCAGGACAAGCCGGTGTTGGAGTCACAATCGCCGCGACGGCTCCCCCTCACACCGCGTGCCGAGTTGCACACCGCCGCCGACAAGACCTCGGTGGCCTATCGCCGCCATCTGAGCCAATTGGGTATCACTTTTGGAGTTTGTTGATGCACAGCCTGCCTTCTTTCGTCCACCACATTTCGGCGCAAAGTCTGCCCGAATTGCTGCAGCGCATGCCCAAGGCCGAGCTGCACATGCACATCGAGGGCTCGCTGGAGCCGGAACTGATGTTTGCCATGGCGGCGCGCAACGGCGTGGTGCTGCCTTACCCCTCGGTGCAGGCGCTGCGAGAGGCCTATGTGTTTGACAACCTGCAAAGCTTTCTCGATATTTACCACGCGGGCACCCTGGTGCTCAAGACCGAGCAGGATTTCTACGATATGGCCAGCGCCTACATGGCCCGCGCGCAGGCCGACCAGGTGCTGCACGCCGAGATTTTCTTTGACACCCAGACCCACACCGGCCACGGCTTGAGCGCCGAGGTGGTCATCAACGGCCTGCACCGCGCCTGCGCCGATGCGCAGGCCCGCTTTGGCATGACAGCCTCGCTGATTCTGTGCTTTCTGCGGCACCTGAGCGAGGCCGAGGCGTTTGAGTGCCTGGAGCAGGCGCTGCCCCTGCGCGACAAGATTCTGGGCATTGGCCTGGCGTCCAGCGAGGTCGGACACCCGCCCGAGAAGTTTGCCCGGGTGTTTGCCCGCGCGCGGGAACTGGGCTTTCGGCTGGTGGCGCACGCCGGCGAGGAGGGGCCACCGGCTTACATCTGGAGCGCGCTCGATGTGCTCAAGGTGGAGCGCATCGACCATGGCGTACGGGCGGTTGAAGACGTCGCATTGATGCAGCGCTTGGTGCAGGACCGCATCCCGCTCACGGTTTGCCCCCTGTCCAACCTCAAGCTGCGGGTGGTGGACACCTTGGCGCAGCACCCCATGCAGCGGCTGTTGCAGGCTGGCATCATGGCCACGGTCAACTCCGACGACCCGGCCTACTTTGGCGGCTACCTCAATGAAAATTTCACCCAGACTTTCGCAGCGCTGCCGCTGACGGCTGCCCACGCCTACACGCTGGCGCGCAACAGTTTTGACGCGAGCTTTATTGACGAGGGCGCGCGCCATGCCCATGTGGCGCGGCTGGATGCACTGTTTGAGTCCTTTGCCTGATGGGTCAGCCGTGATGCAGGGCTACCGCGCCGCGCTCCTGCGCTTTGACCCGGCCGCCGCGCCGGGGCAGTCGGCCGTCTATGACGCCGACGGGCTGCTGGTGGTCGGCCCCGATGCCGCCGGCAAGCAGGTGGTGCAAGCGGCTGGCGACTGGGCCAGCCTGGCCCCACGCTACCCTGGCCTGGTGGTGGAGCATCTGCCTGGGCGTTTGATCGCCCCCGGCTTTGTCGATTTGCATGTGCATTTTCCGCAGACCAATGTCATTGGTTCACCGGCCGATGGTCTGCTGCCCTGGCTTGAAAACTACACCTTCCCCGAAGAGCAGCGCTTCGAGTCGCCCGACTACAGCGCTGACGAGGCCGCTTTTTTTTTGGACGAGTTGCTGCGGCATGGCGTCACCACGTCCCTGACCGTTGCCACCTCGCACCCGGCCTCGGTGCATGCCCTGTTCACGGCGGCGCAGCAGCGTCAGATGCGGGTCATCAGCGGCCTGTGCCTGATGGACCGCCATGCGCCAGCCGGCCTGCTCAACCGCGCCGGGCCCGCTACGGATGCCACCGAGCAAAGCCTGATTGATTCCGAGCGTCTGCTGCGGCAGTGGCAGGGCGTCGGGCGTTTGGGCTATGCCATCACGCCGCGCTTTGCGCCGACCTCCAGCGATGCCCAACTGCGCGGCGCCGGGGAACTGGCAGCCCGTTACCCGCAGGCCTGGGTTCAGTCGCACGTGGCAGAAAACCACGACGAGATCGCCTGGGCCCGCGCCTTGTTTCCGCAGTCGCGCAGCTACCTTGCCACCTATGCCGACTTCGGCCTGATGCGCGAGCGCTCGGTGTATGCCCATTGCATCCACCTGGACGACCAGGACCGGGCCTTGATGCGCAGCACCGGTGCCGCCGCCGCAGTCTGCCCCACCAGCAACCTGTTTCTGGGCAGTGGTTTTTTTGACTACGCCGCGTCCGACCAGGCCGGTTTGCATTACGGCCTGGCCAGTGATGTGGGCGGCGGCACCTCGTTCAGCCCTTTCCACACCATGCTCGGCGCCTATGTGGTGGGCCGGGAGGGGCGGGCCAAGCCCGGCATATCACTGTCGCCGCAGCATTTGTGGTGGCAACACACGGCCGGTGCGGCGCAGGCACTGGGCTTGACGGGCCGCGGTGGCGCGCCAGCCGTGGGCAACCTGCTGCCCGGCTGCGAGGCTGATTTTGTGGTGCTGGACCCGCAGGCAACGCCGCTGTTGGCGCGGCGCACGGCCCGCGCCGCGACGCTGGACGAACTGCTGTTTGCCCTGATCGTGCTGGGCGATGACCGGGTTGTTCAGCGCACCGTGGTTTCACAAGCGATTTAGGCCTCTAGCCCTCGTCGCTATTGGTTGAGTAGCTATTGAAGTTGTAGCGTTCACAGGCTGCGGATTAGAATCGCGCCAACCCAGGAGATTTGTTCCCATGACGATCAAAAGCGACAAATGGATACGCCGCATGGCCGAGACCACCGGCATGATCGAGCCCTTTGAGCCCGGCCAGATCCGAGAGCGCGAGGGCCACAAGATCATTTCTTACGGCACCAGCAGCTACGGCTACGACATCCGGTGCGCCCCTGAATTCAAGGTGTTCACCAACATCCACAGCACGGTGGTCGATCCGAAAAACTTTGACGAAAAAAGCTTTGTCGATTTTCATGACCAGGTCTGCATCATCCCGCCCAACAGCTTTGCGCTGGCCCGGACCGTGGAGTACTTTCGCATTCCGCGCAATGTGCTGACCATCTGCCTGGGCAAAAGCACCTATGCCCGTTGCGGCATCATCGTGAATGTGACGCCCTTTGAGCCGGAGTGGGAGGGCTTTGTCACGCTGGAGTTTTCCAACACCACACCCCTGCCAGCCAAAATTTATGCCGGTGAGGGCTGCGCCCAGGTGCTGTTTTTCGAGAGCGACGAAGTTTGCGAGACCAGCTACAAAGACCGGGGCGGCAAATACCAGGGCCAGCGCGGTGTCACCCTGCCCAAGGCGTAAAGCTGGGCCTCCGAAGCGCCCCACGGCTGATGAAGGATAATCACGGTTTGCCCAGATCCCCCGGGCACAATCAGCTATCGGTTCGATAGCACCTGACATTGGCTATGGATGACCGATTTGACTTCTGATGTAAACCCTGAACAGGCGCCGACAGACGCACCTGACCTGACAGCTGAAACCCCCATCATGGCCTTTGCGCAGCTGCAACTGGCCGAGCCGCTGGCCCGCGCCGTGGCCGAGATGGGCTACACGTCCATGACGCCGATCCAGGCGCAGGCCATTCCGGTGGTATTGCAAGGGCGTGACGTCATGGGCGCCGCCCAGACGGGTACTGGCAAAACCGCAGCCTTTGCCCTGCCTCTGCTGCAGCGCCTGCTCAAACACGAGAACAGCTCCACCTCGCCAGCCCGGCACCCGGTGCGCGCACTGGTGTTGTTGCCCACACGCGAGCTGGCCGACCAGGTGGCGCAGGCCATCAAGTCCTATGCCAAGAACACCCAGCTGCGCAGCACGGTGGTGTTTGGCGGCATCGACATGAAGCCGCAGACCTTGGAGCTCAAGAAGGGTGTCGAGGTGCTGGTGGCCACCCCCGGGCGACTGCTGGATCACATTGAAGCCAAGAACGCGGTGTTGGGCCAGGTGGAGTACGTGGTGCTGGACGAGGCCGACCGCATGCTCGACATCGGCTTTCTGCCCGACCTTCAGCGTATCCTGAGCTACCTGCCCAAGCAGCGCACCACGCTCCTGTTTTCGGCTACCTTTTCGCCCGAGATCAAGCGCCTGGCCAGCAGCTACCTGCAGAGCCCGGTCACGATCGAGGTGGCGCGCTCCAACGCCACCGCCTCCACCGTGGAACAGCATTTCTACAGCGTGGGCGACGAGGACAAGCGGCATGCGCTGCACCAGATCCTCAAGGCGCGCGGCATCAAACAGGCCTTTGTGTTTGTCAACAGCAAACTCGGCTGTGCCCGGCTGGCCCGCTCCCTGGAGCGTGAGGGCCTCAACACCACGGCCCTGCATGGCGACAAGAGCCAGGACGAACGCCTGAAAGCCCTTGATTCCTTCAAAAAGGGTGAAGTCGATCTCCTGGTGTGCACCGATGTGGCCGCCCGCGGCCTTGACATCAAGGATGTGCCGGCGGTGTTCAATTTCGACATCCCCTTCAATGCCGAAGACTATGTGCACCGGATCGGCCGCACCGGCCGTGCTGGTGCTTCGGGCCTGGCCGTGAGCTTTGTGTCCAAGAGCGACGCCCGGCTGGTGGCTGACATCGAGAAGCTGATCAAGACCAAAGTCGAGCTTGAGGCGATTGAGTTCGAGGAAGACCAACCGGACATTCGCAAGCAGGGCCGTATCAACGATGGCCGGCGTATGTACGCAGAAGGCGCCCACGAGGAGCCGCGCCGTGGCGGCCATCGTGACGGAGCCGTGCGGGAGCCGGTCCAAGCCGCCCAATACCCCCGCCCTGAGCGCAGCCCGCGCCCGGCCCAGGCTTCGCGCGACCCGTTTTTCGACAAGCCCTACGAAGCTGCCCCTGTGACCGAAGCGCCGGCCTGGGAAGCTGGCCCGGCGCGACCCGGTGCACGCAGCGTGTCGGCCAATATCAAACCCAAGCGTCGCGTCGCGGCCTTGTTCAAGACCGAGTAAAGGTCGGCCGCGGCCGGATTAAAACGGCTGCTGGCCCCCTGGGCACTTGACCTGAGTCAGCTCGCGCGCGAGCGGCTCGTTGCCATCAGCGCCCAGTTTCCCGCCCAGGCGCATCGCGCTCAAACAACCACCCCAAACGCAGCCGGTGTCGAGTGCCAGCACATCTGGCCGCTGCAGTGGCCCCAGGGTGGACCAGTGGCCAAAGGCCACTGTCAGCTTGCCGGTCTGGCGGCCCGGTACCTCAAACCAGGGCTGGTAACCGGCAGGCGCCGCACCGGCACTGTCCTTGGTGGCAAATTCCATGCGACCCGCGGCGTCACAAAAGCGCAGCCGGGTCAGCACATTGACGATCATTCGCCAGCGCGGCACCCCCTGCAGGGCGTCGTGCCATGTGTCGGGCTCGTCGCCGTAAAGGTGATTCAAAAAGTCCCCAGCCGCGTCACTGCGCAGCACCTGCTCGACCTCGGCCGCCCGTGCCAGGGTTTGGTCGCTGGTCCAGTCGGGCAGCACGCCTGCGTGCACCATCAGCACCGGGTGGCCGTCAATCTGCTCCCGGATGGCCAGCCGTTGCCACCGCAACCAGTCCAGCAGGGCAGTGCGGTCAGCCGCCTGCAGGATATCGCCCACCGTGTCGTTGCGGTGCAGCGCCCGGGCGCCCTGCGCCAAGGCCAGCAGATGCAGGTCGTGGTTGCCCAGCACGCAGCGTGCGGCACCACCAAAACCCATCAGTCGGCGCAGCACGCGCGCCGAGTCTGGCCCGCGGTTGACCATGTCGCCCAGCACAAAAAGGGTGTCGCGGCTGGGCGAGAACGACAACTCTGCCAGCAGCCTTTGCAGCGGCTCGTCGCAACCCTGTATATCGCCGATCAAGTAAAGTGCCATGGTGTTTATTTTCGCGCCTGATGCATGGACGTTCTGCTGATTGTTTTTCTGACCCTGCTCAATGGCGTTTTCGCCATGTCCGAGTTGGCGCTGGCGGCCAGTCGAAAGGCACGGCTCAACGCCATGGCAGAGGCCGGTGACAAGGGTGCGCAGGCTGCCCTGACCTTGCTCGGCAACCCCAACCAGTTTCTCTCGACCGTGCAGGTGGGTATCACCTCGATTGGCGTGCTCAACGGCATTGTGGGAGAAGCCGCCTTCAGCGACGGCGTGGCGGCTTGGCTGCACCAGTTTGGCGTCAGCGACAAGGCTGCCGCGATTTCGGCCACCGCCTTGGTGGTGACGGCGATCACGTTCATCACCATCATCTTTGGCGAACTGGTGCCCAAGCGCATCGGCCAGTTGCACCCGGAGCCAGTGGCCCGCTGGGTTTCTCGGCCCATGCTGTGGTTGGCCACCGCAGCCAAGCCCTTTGTGAAATTGCTGTCAGGTACCACTGCCGCTGTGCTCAGGTTGCTGCGCATCGACACCAGCGGGTCCCGCGCCGTGACCGAGGAAGAAATCACGGCCAGCCTGGAGGAGGGGGTGGACGCAGGGGTGATCGAGCAACACGAACACCAGATGGTGCAAAACGTGTTCCGGCTCGACGAGCGGCCCCTGACCTCACTGATGGTGCCGCGCACCGATGTCGAATGGCTCGATGTCGGGCAGACGGTGGCCGAGAGCCTGCAAACGGCCGGCAATGGCGGCAAAAAGGGCGCGCATTCCTGGTACCCCGTCTGCCGCGGCTCGCTGGATGATGTGGTCGGCGTCATCAGTGTGGCCCGGCTTCTGGAACTGGGGCCCGACACACCGGGCAGCATCGGGTCGCACGCCACGCCGGCCACCTTTGTGCCCGAGACCCTGAGCGGCATGGAGTTGCTCGAACAATTGCGCGCGCGTTCCGGCCGCTTTGTCTTTGTCGTCGATGAGTACGGCGTGGTTCAGGGCCTGGTGACGCCTCTGGACCTGTTGGAGGCGATCACCGGCGAACTCCAGCCAGGCGCCCAGATCGACGCCTGGGCCACCCGGCGCGAAGACGGCAGCTGGCTGCTCGACGGACTCATGCCGGTGGGTGAGCTCAAGGTGCGCCTCGGCCTGGACGAGTTGCCCGAGGAAGACCGTGGCCGCTACAACACCGTGGCCGGCCTGCTGATGTCTGTATCCGGCCACTTGCCGGCGGTGGCCGAGCGGATCGAATGCGCGGGCTGGTTGTTCGAGGTGGTGGACCTGGACGGCAAACGCATCGACAAGGTGTTGGCGAGCGCCTTGGTGCACCGGCCCTGAGTTAGCCCCGGCCACTGAGCCGGTAGGCCAGCAGGCCAAGCACCTCATGCAGCAACAAGTACCACTTGCGTGCGCTGTCGGACAAGGAATACTCGGTCCAGGGCGTAGCGCTGCCCGTGCGGAAATCCACTGGGTAGGGGGTGACGTTCCAGCCGGCTGTCTGAAAGCTGGCCATGGCGCGTGGCATGTGCCAGGCCGAGGTGAGCAGCAGCCAGGGTTGCTTGGGGTCCACGCCAGGCAGCCGGGCGCTGAAGACCGCGTTCTCGTACGTGGTCCGAGAGGCTGACTCCATCAGCAGTCGCTCGGATGGGACGCCCATGCTGGCAAAGAACCGGGCCGCACGCTGGGCCTCCGTCAAGCTGCCCGCAAACAGATTCCCGTCGCCGCCAGTGAACAGCAGGCGCAGGCCTGGCGCCTGGCGCAACAGGGGCAGGGCGGCGGTCATGCGCTCTGCGGCGTCATTCAGGGCGGGTTGCGCGTGGCCCTGCCAGACATGGGCTGGCTCCAGCGCGCCGCCCAGCACGATCACGCCGGCATAGCCGGTCAGCGGTGTGTCGGCAGCCAGTTCGGGGTAGCGCGCTTCCAACTGGCGGATCATGGCATCAGGCAGCGGCTCCCAGCCCAAAAGCAGCATAAGCGCCAAGGCGATACCCACCAAGTGTTGTCCCCAGCGCCGCCGCCAATGCAGCCCCAGCAGTGCAGCCAGGAGCAACAGCGCGACCCAGGCCAGAGGTTGGGTGGCGAACTGAAGCAGTTTGGCAGCGACGAACATGGTGCTGACACTATAGCCGCGCCGCCCATGGCATCGCTAGCATCGCTAGCATAATCTGTGACGCCTTGAAGATGGTGGGCCTGCGCCGCGCTCTTCAAAATTGCCCGGGCGGTCAGGCAGTGCCGCTTTTAAAAACAAAAGGAGACACCGTGATTGGTTCAGACATTGAAATCGCCCAGGCCGCGACCCTGAAGCCCATTGTCCAAATGGCGCAGGACCGACTCGGCATCCCGCCCGAAGCGCTGGAACCCTACGGCCACTACAAGGCCAAGATCGACCTGCAGTGGCTCAACAACAACCAAACGCCCAACGGCAAGCTGGTGCTGGTGACCGCCATCAGCCCGACGCCGGCAGGCGAAGGCAAGACCACCACCACGGTGGGCTTGGGGGATGCGCTCAACCGCATTGGCAAACGCACTGTGATTGCGCTGCGCGAGCCCTCACTCGGTCCGGTGTTCGGCATGAAGGGTGGCGCGGCAGGCGGTGGTTACGCCCAGGTGGTGCCGATGGAGGACATCAACCTGCACTTTACCGGTGACTTCAATGCCATTGCGCTGGCGCATAACCTGCTGGCCGCGCTGATGGACAACCACATTCACCACGGTAATGCACTCGGTTTTGATGTGCGCCGCATCGTCTGGCGCCGGGTGATGGACATGAACGACCGGGCCCTGCGCGCCACCGTGGTCTCGCTGGGCGGGCCGGGTAACGGTTTTCCGCGCGAAGATGGCTTTGACATCGTGGTGGCCTCTGAAGTGATGGCGATCTTTTGCCTGGCCACCTCGCGCCGAGATTTGAAGGCGCGCCTGGGCAACATCATCGTTGGCTACACCCGTGAGCAGACACCCATCCGCGCCAGTGACCTGAATGCCCAAGGCGCCATGGCGGCTTTGTTGAAAGACGCGATCAAGCCCAACCTGGTGCAGACGCTGGAGAACAACCCCGCCATCATCCACGGCGGTCCGTTTGCCAACATCGCCCATGGCTGCAATACCGTCACCGCCACGCAGGCCGCGCTCAAGCTTGGCGAGTACGTGGTGACCGAGGCCGGCTTTGGCGCTGACCTGGGTGCTGAGAAATTCATCGACATCAAGTGCCGCAAGTCTGGCCTCCGGCCTGACGTGGCGGTGGTGGTGGCCACGCTGCGTGCGCTCAAGCACCACGGTGGCGTGGATGCCAAGGACCTGAACACCCCCAACCTGGCAGCCCTGGAAAAAGGCATGGCGAATCTGGAGCGGCATGTGGACAACATCCGAAACCGCTACGGACTGCCCTGCGTGGTGTCGATCAACCATTTCACTTCGGACACCGAGGCAGAACTCGACCTGCTGCGCCAAAAGATGGACCAGCAGGGCGTGCCGGTGGTGGTGGCGCGGCACTGGTCGCAGGGCTCGGCCGGCGCCGAAGACCTGGCCCGCATGGTGGTCATACTGGCCGAGTCCGGCACGGCCAACATGCACTATGTCTACGAAGACGCCGACTCCTTGTGGGACAAGATGCAAGCGATCGCCACCCGGGTTTATGGCGCAGCTGGCATCTCGGCTGACTCGGCTGTGCGCGCCAAAATTGACAAGCTCCAGCAGGACGGCTACGGCCATTACCCGGTGTGCGTGGCCAAGACCCAGTACTCGTTTTCCACCGACCCCAAGCTGCGTGCGGCCCCCTCGGGCCATACCGTGAACGTGCGCGAGGTGCGCTTGGCGGCCGGCGCCGAGTTTGTGGTGATGATCTGCGGCGACATCATGACCATGCCCGGCCTGCCCAAGGAGCCTGCCTCGATGCGCATCGACATCGACGACGATGGCAAGATCTCCGGGCTGTTCTGAGCCACCGGCTTTAGCCGGCGAGCGACCAGGGCCCCTGTGTCAGGTCGATGCGCTCGCCGGTGCGGGCTGAATGCTCGGCCGCCAGGCCAATCACAACGGCTTTCAGGCCGTCGGTCAGGCTCACCTCCACCGACTGCCGGCCTTGCAACACCGCCAGAAACTTTTGGTGCTGGTAAAAGGTGGCGCCGTTGTGGTCGCCGGCGTCCAGCAGTTGGGCGTCAACCGGGATTTCCAGCAGCCGAGGCCCGGGCGGCTGCCGTGGGCTCACGATCAATTGGGCCACCGGTGCCGCGCCCAGCAGCTCGCTCGGCCAGAACCGGCCCGGCCCCGGTACCTTGCACTCGAGCTTGCCGAGCGGCCCGACCACGCTGATCTCTTCCTGGTAGCGCGATCCTTCCGCAAACATGCAAAGCTCCAGCAGGGCCCGCCGCTCACCGGGGAAATCCAGCACCACGAAGGCGTTGTCCAGAATATCGGGTTGACCTTGGGCATAGCGCTCGTCGAGGTGGTTGTGGTTTTGCCCGCCTGAGGCGTAAAGGCGGATCGGATCAGCCTGCATCACCAGCCGCATCAGGTCGAAGAAATGGCAGCATTTCTCCACCAGGGTGCCTCCGGTGTTGCTGGCAAAGCGGTTCCAGTCGCCGACCTTGGTCAGGAACGGGTAGCGGTGCTCGCGGATCGACAGCATCACGGCGCTGCCGCAGGCCTCTTGGCTGCGCGCCTCTTCCAGCAGGCGGGTAATGGGTGGCATGTAGCGGTACTCCATCGCCGTCCAGATCGGGGCGGGGTAGCTGCGGGCCAGTTGCCGCAGGTCCTGCACGGCCGCCAGGTGGGTGCAGGCCGGCTTTTCCATCAACACGGGCAGCGGCCGGACCTGGGCCATCTGCTGCAGCTGTTCGGCGTGGCAATGGTTGGGGCTGCTGATCAAGAACGCATCCAGATCGGCATGCTGCAGCAGGGCGTCGAGCGAATCGACTTGCCGCGCGGTCGGGGACAGTTGCTGGCTCAGTGCACGCATGCCGGCATCGGGCTCAAAGATTGCCGCAACCTCGATGTCGGGCAGCAGGGCCATGTTGCGAAGGTGTTCCTGCCCCATCATGCCGCAGCCCACCATACCGTAACGTTTTTTGTTCATTTCAGTCCTTTGGGGTGCGGCCGGTCAAGCTCGGCGTGCGTGGGGCGCAGCGCTTTGGATTGACAAAGTCATACACTATTCCTACACTATATCTAAAATTCATAGCATGATCCAGTTCGAACAGGCCGCAGCATGATTGTTCCCGTTAAAAGCGCCGACCTTGACGCTGCCGAGGTGGCCTGGTTCGCGCCGCTGTGTTCCGATGACTACCGCCATCTGGGCGTGCCTGATGGCGATTTGCGCAGCAGCTGGGACAACACGCGGGCCATCGCCAGCCTGGCCGACCGCCTGGGCTATCGCAATATCCTGTGCCCCTCGTCCTACCAGGTGGGGCAAGACACGCTGAGCTTTGTGGCCGCCATGGCGCCGCTGACCGAGCAAATGAACTTCCTTGCCGCCATCCGATGTGGCGAAATGCAGCCCATCATGCTGGCGCGTACCGTAGCCACGCTGGACCACATGCTGCGCGGCCGCCTGATTCTCAACGTCATTTCATCCGATTTTCCGGGCGAGTCGGCCAGCAACGAGTACCGCTACCGGCGGTCCTGGGAGGTGGTGGAAATCCTCAAGCAGGCCTGGGCGCAGGACGAAATCAATTACCAGGGTGAGATCTACCAGTTCAAGGGCCTCGGCACCGATCCGGTGCGGCCCTACCAGCAGGGCGGGCCGCTGCTGTATTTCGGCGGCTATTCCCCACAGGCGGTCGATTTGTGTGCCGCCCATTGCGACGTGTACCTGATGTGGCCGGAAGCCGAGGATGCGCTGGCCCAGCGCATGCGGACCGTGCATGCGCGGGCAGCGCAATACGGCCGCGTGCTGGACTATGGGCTGCGTGTGCACATGATCGTGCGCGACACCGAGGCCGAGGCGCGGGCTTATGCCAACGAACTGGTGTCACGTCTGGATGACGAGGAGGGTCGCAAGATCCGGGAGCGCGCCCTCGATGCCAAGAATTACGGGGTCTCGATTCAGGCGCAGAACCGGGAAAAGGCGGACGTCGAAGGGTTCATCGAGCCCCACCTCTGGACCGGCGTGGGCCGGGCGCGATCGGGCTGCGGGGCGGCCCTGGTGGGCAGCGTGGACCAGGTTTTGAGCAAGATTGAGCGCTACCAGCGCATGGGCATCCGCGCCTTTATTTTTTCCGGTTATCCTCACCTGACTGAGTGCGAAATTTTTGGCACCAAAGTGCTGCCCCAGCTGAAAACCTGTTCCATGCCCCACGTGTATGGGCGGGTGCCAGCGCAAACACCAGCGACCCCGCTGGGACATGGAGTTCGACGTTGATCCCCACCATTCCCCTGCATCCGGCCCTGCCGGCGTTCAGCCGGCTGGTCTATGGCGCCTGGCGTCTGCATGACGCCCCGGCACCTTCGCCACAGGACACCTTGCGCAAGATCGAGCTTTGCCTGGAGCAGGGCATCACCACCTTCGACCATGCGGACATTTATGGCGGCTACCGCTGTGAATCGCTGTTTGGCGAGGCGCTCAAGGTCAAGCCGGCGCTGCACGCTCAGATTCAGACGGTCAGCAAGTGCGACATCATGCTGATGTCGCCCGCCTTTCCGGCCCGGCGCGTCAAGCACTATGACACCAGCGCGGCCCACATCCGCCACTCGGTGCATCAGTCGCTGACGCGTCTGGGGGTCGAGCGCCTGGACCTGTTGCTGTTGCACCGGCCCGACCCCTTCATGGACGCGGCCGAGACCGGCGCCTGTCTGGACGCGCTGGTGCAGGAAGGCAAGATCGGTGCCGCCGGCGTGTCCAACTTCAAGCCCTGGGATGTCGATCTGCTGCAGTCGGCCATGCGCGCGCCGCTGGTGACCAACCAGGTGGAGATCAGCCTGCTGGAGCGAAGCTGTTTTCTTGACGGTACGCTGGCGCAGTGCCAACGGCAGCGGATGATCCCCATGGCCTGGTCGCCGCTGGCGGGCGGGGCGCTGTTTGGCGAGGGGCCTGCCGCGCAGCGACTTCGCCCGGCCCTGGCGGCTTTGGCCGAACAGCACGGCGTCGCGCCCGATGCGGTGGCCCTGGCCTGGTTGCTGGCCCATCCGGCGCAGATCATGCCGATTGTGGGGACGAGCCAGCCAGCGCGGCTTGCCCGATTGAGCGACGCCTTCAAGGTCAGGATGGACCGGGAAACCTGGTTTGAGCTCTGGACATTGGCGGCCGGCCAGGAGGTGCCATGAGCTTGAAGGATGCCATGAGTTGCTTCACCACCGGCGTGACGGTGGTCACCACCGTTCACGAAGGACAGGACTGGGGCATGACCTGCAATTCGTTCAACACCGTGTCGCTGGAGCCGGCGCTGGTGTTGTGGAGCGTTCGCAAGGCCTCGCAAAGCCACAAGGCCTTTGTTGAAAGCGGCGGCTACCTGGTCAATGTGCTGGAGCAGGCACAGCAGGGGCTGGCCATTCAGTTCTCCAAAGGCACACAGGCCGAGCGCTTTGCGGCTGCGGATCGGGAGCGGCGGGTCAGCGGTCGGGTCTGGCTGCCCGAATCCATGGCCTGGTTTGACTGCCGCCTCTGGCAGGTGGTGCCCGCGGGTGACCACGACATCCTGATCGGCGAGGTTCAGGACTTCGGGCTTCGCCCGGCCGGGCGTGGATTGGCTTACGCACAGCGGCGGTTCGGTACCCTGGCCGAGTCCATGGCCTGAAGGCAATGTAATTCGGCGAACAGCTTATTGCGATAGCCGGTTATTCGGGTGCCGGTCGTTTGATGGCGCGGGCTTGGGGTACGATCTCGCCATTGACCCTAGTCCTCGTAGTGTTGTGTCGACGGGTCAATCTTTTCAACTTTGGAGTGAATCATGGCAAATCGTCGCGAATTTATGATGCAGCTTAGTTTGGGTGCGGGTGTGGTGGTGGCGGGCAACGCCATGGCGCAGGCCCCTATGGTGGCCGAGTCGGATGCTCAAGCCACTGCTTTGGGCTACAAGGCCGATGCCAGCAAAGTGGACAAAGCCAAGTTCCCCAAGTTCGCCGCCGGGCAGCAGTGCTCGACCTGTGCCCTGTACCAGGGCAAAGCGGCTGATGCCGCTGGTGGTTGCCCCCTGTTTGCGGGCAAACAGGTGGCCGGCAAAGGCTGGTGCAGCGCTTACGCCAAGAAGGCCTGATCCCGCCCGCTCTCGCTGGCTGGCAAGGTGATCCGCCCGGCGCGGATCACAAGTCAACTGCATCGGGTCACCGCAACACTTGCGCCATTTGACCCGTGCAGTTGCAAGACATCCTCTACTCCCAAGGCTTTGGCACACGGCGCGTCTGCGCTGGCTTGGTGCAACAAGGCCATGTCCAAGTTTATCTGTCCAATCAGCCTTTAACCCCCGTCCTGATTGACGATTCCGCTATGGAATTTGAAGCGCAAGACCTGCGCTTTCGGGTTCAGGGTGTGGACTGGACTTATCAGTTACAGGCTTACCTGATGCTGCACAAGCCCGCTGGCACCGAGTGTTCCCAAAAGCCCTCAACTTACCCCAGTATCTACACCCTGTTGCCATCACCCTTGCGCTTGCGCCCGCAAAAAGGCGCAGTTCAGGGCGTTCAGGCGGTCGGCAGGCTGGACCAGGACACCACTGGCCTTTTGCTGCTGACAGACGACGGCAAGTTCATTCACCGCATGAGTTCGCCCAGGCACCATGTGCCCAAGGTCTACGAGGTGGGTGTGAAGCACCTGCTCGATGAGCGGCAGGTCCGCCGCCTGCTCGAGGGTGTGGTGCTGGACGATGACCCGAGCCCGGTGCGTGCCGCCGCTTGCCAGGCGGTGGACGGGCACCATTTGCGCCTGACCCTGACCGAGGGCAAGTACCACCAAGTCAAGCGCATGGTGGCGGCGGTGGGCAACCGGGTCGAGACGCTGCACCGCTCACAAATCGGTGGCCTGTGCTTGCCGCCAGCGCTGGCACCCGGGCAATGGCGCTGGCTGGACGCCGCCGATCTTGCCGCCCTGGCGGCATGAGGGCCGCTACACTGGCGCGCTGTTTGACGAAGGCCTTGGTGTGACCTACTGCAATTGTTTTTTTTCACGGTGGCTGGCACAACTGGGTCGGTCATTGGGCCTGCTGGAGTTGGCCGTGGCCGGGCTGTGTCCGCTGGCCCAGGCTCAGAACGCCCCAATTTTTGTGCTGAACTCCCTGTCGGCCAGTCTCAGCGTGATCGATCCGGTGAGTTGGCAGGAAATCAAACGCATCCCGACCGGCAAGGAGCCGCACCATCTGTACCTGGCGCCCGATGAGAAGTCGCTCATCATTGCCAACGCGCTGAGCGACTCGCTGCTGTTTGTCGATCCCAAGACTGGCGAGGTGCAGCGCACGGTGCGCGGCATTCTGGACCCCTACCAGCTGCGCTTTTCGCCTGACATGAAGTGGTTTGTGACGGCTGCCAACCGGCTCAATCACATCGACATCTACCGCTGGGACGGCAAGGAGCCCGTCCTGGCCAAGCGGATTGCCACCGGCAAAACGCCCAGCCACATCTGGATCGACAGCAAAAGCAGCACCGTTTATGCCACCATGCAGGACAGCGACGAACTGGTGGCGATCGATCTGCCCAGCCAGACCCTGAAGTGGCGGCAAAAGACCGGCGACATGCCGGCCGATGTGTTTGGCACCCCCGATGACAAGTTTTTACTGATCGGCCTCACTGGCGGCGATGGGGTGGAACTCTACGAGCTGGGGTCGGGCCCGGCCAAGCTGGTGAAACTGCTCAAGACCGGGCAGGGTGCCCATGCTTTTCGCGCCGCCGGTGATGGCCGCCACGTGTTTGTCAGTAACCGGGTGGCCAACACCATCAGCAAGATCGATTACCTGACGATGAGTGTGGTGGAGTCCTACCCGGCTCCGGGTGGGCCTGACTGCATGGATGTGTCGGCCGATGGTCGCTACCTGTTTGTGGCCTCGCGCTGGGTCGGCAAACTCAGCGTGATTGACACCCGGACGCGCGAACTGGTGCGTCAGGTGAGTGTGGGCAAATCGCCGCACGGCGTCTGGACCCTGGACCATGCGCCGCGCCGGTAAGTCGACCGGCCGCGGCCGTTTTGCTACTTTATTGGTAGCGGGTTCTCTAGCCCTGACAGGGCTCGGCGCCGTAAACGCCTGTGAAAAACCGGTCTACCTGACCTTCGACACAGGCCATATGGCGGTGGCGCCGCTGATCGCTGAGGTATTGCAGCGGCATCAGGTGCGTGTGACCTTCTTCGCAGCGCAGGAGCCGAGCAAGGAGGGCGATGGCAGCCTGGGGCAGACCTGGGCGCCGTGGTGGCGGGCCCGTGCTGGCGAGGGCCACGAGTTCGCCTCGCATACCTTTGACCATGTCTACTGGCGCGCTGACTTGCCTGGCCCCGCGCCGCGTTTCAAGGTCCAGCCCTCGGCCGGACCGCAGGCCGGCCAGACCCTGACCTGGGACGCGCCCCAGTACTGCGCCGAGATCCGGCGCGCCGGCGACCGGCTGCAGACCCTGACCGGGCGCAAGCCCCTGCCTCTGTACCGGGCCCCGGGCGGCAAGACATCGCCCGCCCTGTTGGCTGCCGCGAAGGCTTGCGGTTACCTGCATGTGGGCTGGGCGGACGCCGGTTTTCTTGGCGACGAGTTGGCCAGCGAGCAGTTCAGCAATGCTGTGCTGTTGGAACGGGCCCTGCGGACCATCCGCCCGGGCGACATTCTGATGGCCCATTTGGGTATCTGGTCCCGCCGGGACCCCTGGGCGCCCGCCGTGCTCGAGCCGCTGATCCAGGGCCTGCAAGCGCGGGGTTTTTGTTTTGCGACGCTGCGCGAGCACCCGGCCTACAGCGCCTGGGTGGCTGCCGGCTCTTGAGTCGAGGCGCTTGGCATGGACGCATTGGGCGAGCTTTTCACCGTGGTGCAGGCCTGGCTGTTCGAGGCAGCAGTCCAGCCGGCCATGTTTGCCCTGGGACTGGGGCAACTGTTGGCCGATGGCTACAACGCGACCGGCTGGCTGCTGGTGGGCCTGCTGCAGCTGCTGGTGCTGGCCTGTGTCATCGGACCGCTGCAACGCTGGCGACCCGTTGAAGCCGTGACAGACCGCGCCACGGTGCGTACCGACCTGCTGTACACCCTGCTGCACCGACTGGGTCTGTTCCGGATCGCCATGTTTTTCCTGTTGGAGCCCGCCTTGAACGAGGTGATTGGCTGGCTGCGCGTGGCCGGCCTGCCCACCCTTCACCTCGACGCGTTCTGGCCGGGTGTGAGCGATCTGCCCTGGGTCAGCCTGCTGCTCTACCTGGTGGTGATGGACGCTTTGCAGTACGGCATCCACCGGGCCCAGCACGGTTGGGGCTGGTGGTGGCAACTGCATGCGCTGCACCATGCCCAGCGCCAGATGACGATGTGGAGCGACAACCGTAACCACCTGCTCGACGACGTGATCCGAGACCTGATCGTGATCGTGATCGCTCAGTTGATCGGCATCGCGCCCAGCCAGTACGTCGCCATCGTGGCCCTGACCCAGCTCAGTGAGAGTTTCCAACATGCCAACCTGCGGCTCTGGTTTGGGCCCGTGGGCGAGCGGCTGTGGGTCAGCCCGCGTTTTCACCGCATGCACCACGCCATCGGTCGCAGCGAGCGGCAAAACTGCAATTTTGGTGTGCTGCTGCCCTGGTGGGACATGCTGTTCGGCACGGCTGATTTCAAACTGCGTTACGAGCCCACCGGCGTGCTGGACCAAACCACACAGGGCCGCGACTACGGGCGCGGCCTGTTGGCACAGCAATGGCTCGGGCTCAAGCGCCTGGTGGGGCGGGCCTGAGTGGCCCTCTGGCCACGCCCTCGCGGACGCTGTATCCTTCGCCCATGAGCCTGTTTCTCGGATCTCTGTGGCGCGCCTTGGCCTACTGCCTGCATCCGCGCGTCATCCTGCTGTCGCTCCTGCCGCTGCTCCTGATCGTGGCCCTCGCACTCGGACTGGGCTACCTCTACTGGTCGCCTGCCGTGGATTGGGTGCACGGCCTGCTGGAAGCTTCCACCTGGGTCAACAGCGTGTGGTCCTGGCTGGAGGCGCAAGGCCTGGGCCGGATCAAAGTGATTCTGGCGCCTTTGATCGTGATATTTGCCGTCACACCTTTGATTGTGATGGTGTCCCTGCTGACGGTGGCGCTGCTGCTGGCGCCGGCGTTGACCCGGTTGGTGGCGCTGCGGCGCTTTCCGATGCTGGAACGCCAGGGCTCTGGCACGTGGCTCTACAGCCTGCTCTGGTCGCTGGGTGCCGTGCTGGCAGCCCTGCTCATGCTGCTGGTGTCCCTGCCGCTTTGGCTGGTTCCGCCGCTGATCCTGGTGCTGCCCCCGCTGATCTGGGGCTGGCTCACTTACCGGGTGATGGCCTTTGATGCTCTCAGCGGATACGCCAGCGCCAGCGAGCGGCGCGAAATCTTCCGCCGCCACCGTGCCACGCTGTTGATGATGGGCCTGTTCTGCGGCTATCTGGGGTCTGTACCCAGCCTCATCTGGGCCTCGGGCGTGGTGTTTGCAGCTGCCTTTGTGCTGCTGGTTCCCTTTGCCATCTGGATCTACACCCTGGTTTTTGTTTTGTCGTCACTGTGGTTCGCCCACTTTGCGCTGGCGGCCCTGCAGGCGCTGCGGCAGGAGGGGTCAACAGAAGCGCCCCGACCCGTGCCGGACCCTGTCGCAGGCGCTGCTGAGAAAGCGGTAGCATTGCCACATGACCCCACTGCCGCCACTGCCCCCATCCCTCTCATTCCCTGAGAGCCCGGCCGCCATTGGCCTGATCATCGTCGGTGATGAAATCCTGTCGGGCAAGCGCGCCGACAAGCACATGCCCAAGGTCATCGAGTTGCTCAAGGCGCGCGGGCTCTCGCTAGCCTACGCCGATTACGTGGGCGATTCACCCGAGCGCATCACGGCCACGCTCAAGCGCGCCTTTGCGTCTGGCGGCTTGGTGCTGTCCTGCGGCGGCATTGGTGCCACGCCCGATGACCACACCCGGCAGTGCGCCGCCCGCGCCCTTGGCGTGCCGCTGGCCTTGCATCCTGAGGCTGAAGCGCTGATCCGTGAGCGCATGCAGGATGTGGCCCGGGAGCAGGGCCTAGAGTACGAACCTGATCGGCCGGACAATGTGCACCGGCTGAACATGGGCATGTTTCCGAGCGGCGCGCAGATCATCCCCAACCCGTACAACAAGATCCCCGGCTTCAGCTGCGGTGATGTCCATTTCGTGCCCGGATTCCCGGTGATGGCCTGGCCCATGATCGAATGGCTGCTGGACACCCACTACCCGCACCTGTTCCAGACCGCGGCCTGGATCGAGCAGTCGGTTGTGGTGTTCGGGGCCATGGAAGCCACCCTCACCCCTTTGATGGAGGATTTGGAACGCGATTTCGCCGGCGTCAAGGTGTTCAGCTTGCCCAGCGTCGACCACCCGGAATTCGGGCGCCACATCGAACTCGGCGTCAAGGGCCGGCCCGACCTGGTCAGCCTGGCTTACCCGGCACTGCTGGCGGGCCTGCGACGATTTGAGGCACAGCTTGGCCCTGAATTGGTGCGATCCTGAAGGCCTCCGCGGAAGGCTTGTTAAAACGCACAATAATGGTGCAAATTTGTACTGATCTTTCCTTGATGCGGCCTTGCTCAGGTGCAATTCCGACGCAAACTCAAGGCAAAATGGTGCCCGTTTGCTGAATCGTCCGGGTTGCGGCCTTGGCATAAAAACTGCATCCCTATCCCCAGGTATTTTTCAACCCCATCCACACAGGAGAATCTGATGGCCAAGACCGTCGCAGACGTCATGAAAATGGTGAAAGACAACGAAGTCAAGTTTGTTGACTTTCGTTTCACCGACACCCGTGGCAAAGAACAGCACGTGACCGTGCCGGTGTCCCATTTTGACGAAGACAAGTTCACTGCCGGCCACGCCTTTGACGGCTCGTCCATCGCCGGCTGGAAGGGCATTGAGGCCTCGGACATGCAGCTCATGCCCGACCCCAACACCGCCAACGTGGACCCATTTTTTGAGGAAACCACCCTGTTCATGCAGTGCGACGTGGTTGAGCCGAGCGACGGCAAATCCTATGACCGTGACCCGCGCTCCATCGCCAAGCGGGCCGAGGCCTACCTCAAGGCGTCCGGCATTGGCGATACCGCCTACTTCGGCCCCGAGCCAGAGTTCTTCATTTTTGACGGTGTGCGCTGGAGCAATGAGCCAGGCCGGGTGTTCTTTGAGATTGACGAGTACGAAGCGCCCTGGAACTCCGGCGCCAAGCTCGAAGGCGGCAACCGTGGCCACCGTCCCACGGTGAAGGGCGGCTACTTTCCCGTGCCTCCGGTGGACAGCACGCAAGACATGCGCGCTGAAATGGCCCTGATTCTGGAGTCGCTGGGCATCCCGGTTGAGGTGTTCCACCACGAGGTGGCTGGCGCCGGCCAGAACGAGATTGGCACCCGCTTCAGCACGCTGGTCCAGCGCGCTGACTGGACGCAGGTGCTCAAGTACGTGGTCTGGAACGTGGCCAACGCCTACGGCAAAACAGCCACCTTCATGCCCAAGCCCTATGCCGGCGACAACGGCTCCGGCATGCACGTGCACCAGTCCATCTGGAAAGACGGCAAGAACCTGTTCGCCGGTGACGGCTACGCCGGCCTGAGCGACTTTGCCCTGTACTACATCGGCGGCATCATCAAGCACGCCCGTGCCCTGAACGCCATCACCAACCCTGGCACCAACAGCTACAAGCGACTGGTGCCTGGTTTTGAGGCGCCCGTCAAGCTCGCTTACAGCTCGCGCAACCGCTCGGCCTCCATCCGCATTCCGTTTGTGGCCAATCCCAAAGGCCGCCGCATCGAGGCACGTTTCCCAGATCCTTCGGCCAACCCTTATCTGTGCTTCTCGGCACTGATGATGGCTGGTCTGGACGGCGTGGAAAACAAAATCCACCCGGGCGAGGCCGCCACCAAGGACTTGTACCATCTGCCGCCCGAGGAAGATGCCAAGGTGCCGACCGTGTGCCACAGCCTGGACCAGGCGCTGGGCTACCTGAGCGAGGACCGCGCCTTCCTGACCAAGGGCGGCGTGTTCACCGACTCCATGCTGGATGCCTACATCGACCTGAAGATGGCCGAGGTGACCCGCTTCCGCATGGCGCCGCACCCGGTCGAATACGACATGTATTTCTCGCTGTGAGGCGGCTGCGGTCTTCGGGCCGCGGTTACCCCAAGACGGGTCACAAAAGGACGGCGCGAGCCGTCCTTTTGATTTGGCGCCCCCTCAGAGCATGGTCAGTTCCGGGCATTTGCCGCATACTTGCAGGCCATGGATATTCTGTTGATTCGTGACACCCCCGTGCGGCGGCTTTGTCTTTCGGCTCTCTGCTTGCTGTTTGCTGGGTCGGATGGCTTGGCCCAGCAGGGTATTTACCGTTGCGGCAACGAGTACACCAATGTGGTCTCCGACCCCGCGGCGCGAGGTTGCAAGCTGGTCCAGGCTGCGAACGTCACGGTGGTGCCTGCCGCCCGGACGCAGCCGCCGGCCGCCAGGGCCGGCAATGACAGCGCCAGCGCCGCAACCATGCCCAGGCCAAAGGTGGACGCCAGCGACCAGAAGGCCCGGGATGCTGACGCACGTCAAATCCTGATGGCTGAACTCAAAAAGGCCGAGGCGCGCCAAGCCGATTTGGCGCGTGAGTACAACAACGGCGAGCCGGATCGGCGCAGTGATGAAACACGAAATTACCAAAAGTACCTCGACCGGGTCGCTGAACTGAAGGCCGGCCTGGCCCGAAATGAAAGCGACATCCTGAGCATCCGTCGTGAACTGGCCCGACAGCCCGTAGCTGCCGCGTCTGCGCCCGCCAGGTAAGCTGCGTGAATGCGTCCGTGAGTTCCCCGACGGCTGGCCCGGATGCTGGCCGCTTCCAGGCGTTTGACTTGTTGGCGACCCTGGTGGCCGTTGTGCGAAGAGACGGTGCCGTGGTCTTTGCCAACGCGGTGCTGGAGGATGCCCTGGGCATGTCGCGCCGCATGCTGCTGGGCGCTTGGCTTCCTGACAGCTTCACCGAGCCCGCAGCACTGCGGCAGGCCCTGGCCGGGGCTGACAGCAACGAGTTTGCGGCCCTGCGCTACGACGCCTGGTTGCAGCGGCTCAACCGCGAACCCTTGCCCGTGCATGTCATCGTCGCTCAGTCTGAGCGCCCGGATGAGTTCATTGTGGAGCTGCTGCCGCTTGAGCAGCAGGCCCGCAAAGACCGCGAAGAACGGCTGGCGCATCAGGCGCAGACCAACAAGGAGCTCATCCGCAACCTGGCCCATGAAATCAAGAATCCGTTGGGCGGCATTCGTGGCGCCGCGCAATTGCTTGAGATGGAGATCGAGTCGCGCGAGCTGACCGAGTACACCCAGGTCATCATCCATGAGGCCGATCGCTTGCAAACCCTGGTGGACCGCTTGCTGGCACCGCACCGCCGCCCGCACATGGTGGGCGATGTCAACATCCACGAGGTGTGTGAGCGGGTGCGCTCGCTGATCCTGGCGGAATTTCCGCGTGGGCTGAAGGTGGTGCGCGATTACGACACCTCGATCCCTGAGTTCCGTGGTGATTTCGAGCAGCTGATCCAGACGGTACTCAATATTGCCCACAACGCCTGCGAGGCGCTGGCTGAACAGGTGTCTCGTGGTGAGGCCCAGCTGACTTTTTGCACCCGCGTGGCCCGCCAAGTCACTTTTGGCCAGCAGCGCTACCGGCTGGCACTGGAATTGCATGTGATTGACAACGGGCCTGGCGTACCCGAGTCGATCAAGGACCGCATTTTCTTCCCGCTGGTGTCGGGCAGGGAGGGGGGGTCCGGTCTGGGGCTGACACTGGCGCAAACCTTTGTCCAGCAGCACCATGGCCTGATCGAGTGTGACAGCCTGCCGGGCCGAACCGATTTCAAGATTTTGATTCCGCTCCCCTGAACCCTGACCTGAGGAGACACGACACCATGAAGCCGATTTGGATCGTAGATGATGACCAGTCCATCCGCTTCGTGCTGGAGAAAGCACTGTTGCGGGAGAACCTGCCCACCCGCAGTTTCACCAACCCGCGCGATGTGTTGGCGGCGCTGAGCCAGGCCAGCGAGGAGGGCGGCCCCCAGGTGCTGGTCAGCGACATCCGCATGCCGGGCGGCTCCGGGTTGGAACTGCTGGACAAGGTCAAGCAGGCCTGCCCCGGTTTGCCGGTGATCATCATGACCGCCTACTCGGACCTCGACAGCGCAGTCTCGGCGTTTCAGGGCGGTGCCTTTGAGTACCTGCCCAAGCCCTTCGACCTGCCCAAGGCGGTCGAGCTGATCCGGCGCGCCGTGGAAGAAAGCCTGCGTGAAGAGGTGGTCGAGGAGCGCATGGCCGAGGCGCCCGAGATGCTGGGCCAGGCGCCGGCCATGCAGGACGTGTTCCGGGCCATTGGCCGCCTGAGCCAGAGCAATGTCACCGTGATGATCACGGGCGAATCGGGCTCGGGTAAAGAGTTGGTGGCCCGCGCATTGCACAAGCATTCGCCGCGCGCCAGCGGGCCGTTTGTGGCCATCAACACCGCCGCCATTCCCAAAGACCTGCTGGAGTCGGAGCTGTTCGGTCATGAGCGCGGCGCCTTCACCGGCGCGCAGACCATGCGCCGTGGCCGCTTTGAGCAGGCCGACGGCGGTACCCTGTTCCTGGACGAAATCGGCGACATGCCCTTCGACCTTCAGACTCGGTTGTTGCGTGTTCTCAGCGACGGTCATTTTTACCGGGTGGGCGGTCACGGCGCGGTCAAAACCAATGTCCGGGTGATTGCTGCCACCCACCAAAACCTGGAGCAACGGGTTCGGGACGGCGCGTTCCGCGAAGACCTGTTTCACCGACTGAATGTGATTCGCCTGCGCCTGCCGGCCTTGCGCGAGCGGCGTGAAGACATCGCCATGCTGACGCGCCATTTCCTGCAGCAAAGCGCAGCGCAGCTTGGGGTGGAGCCCAAACGGATTTCCGACCCGGCGCTGGCCTGGCTGGGCAATTTTGGTTTTCCCGGCAATGTGCGGCAACTGGAGAACATTTGCCACTGGTTGACGGTGATGGCACCAGCCCAGATGGTCGAACCCAAGGATCTGCCGCCCGAAGTGGGCGTCAGCTCCTCGGGCTCGGCTCCGACGGAGGCGGTCCTCACACCGCTGCCTGGGCCGGCCGCGCCGGCCATTCATGTGCCGGCCGAGGCTTCGGGCGTGAGCGGTGCGGCCGATGCTGCTGACGCTGCGCCCCTGCCGCAGTTCAGCGGTGAGAGCTGGGAGTTGGGATTGGAGGCGGATGCGCTGGCCCTTTTGGCCACCGAGCGTCAGGATGTTTGGGACGCCTTGAGCCGGCGTTTCGAGTCCCGCCTGATTTTGGCGGCGCTTGCCACGACGCGAGGCCGTCGCATTGAAGCCGCGACCAAACTGGGCATCGGCCGCAACACCATCACCCGCAAGATTCAGGAGCTGGGTCTGGAGTAAGCCGCGGCGTTGGGCCAGGCGGCTGCTCAGCCCGGTGTGAGCTCGACGATCACCGGGGCATGGTCGCTGGGGCGCTCATTGGCGCGCGGTGTGCGGTCGATCCGGCAGCTGCGTACCCCTGGCTTGAGCGCCTCGCTCACCAAAATATGGTCGATGCGCAGCCCCTGGTTGCGCCGAAAGCCAAAGTTGCGGTAGTCCCACCAGCTGTAGCTCTTGGGCGGTTGCGGAAACAGCCGCAAGGCGTCATGCAGGCCCAGCGCCACCAGCGCGCGCAGCTCGTAGCGCTCCTCGTCGGTGCAGTGGATGGTGTCCTTGAGACCGACCGGGTCCCACACATCAGCATCGTCAAAAGTGATGTTGAAATCGCCCATCAGCACCAGCTGGGGGTGCAGCTGGAGCTCGGCGCGTACCCAATCGCGCAGGCCCTTGAGCCAGTTCATCTTGTAATCAAACTTGTCGCTGCCCGGTTCCTGGCCATTGGGAAAGTAGCCGCCGATCACCCGCACCCCGGCCACGTCAGCACTGATCACACGCGCCATGTCGTCGGCGAAGCCCGGAATATTGCGCACCACGTTCAGCGCCGGCTCGCGCGTCAGCAGCGCCACGCCGTTGTAGGTTTTCTGGCCAAAGCACTGGGCCTGGTAGCCAGCCTGCGCCAGGGCCTCAAACGGAAACTTGTCGTCAGTGAGTTTGAGCTCCTGCAGCGCCAGCACGTCGACTGGGTTGGCCGCGAGCCAGTCCAGCACCTGGGGCAGGCGCACCGTCAGGGAGTTCACGTTCCAGGTGGCGAGTTGCATGGTGTTTTTGGCCTCTAGCCCTTGTTGGGCCTCAATAGTTAGCTATCAAATATGAAGTGCCGCTAGGATGCCGATCACGATGCCGGTGGCGCCTGCCGCGAACATGGCGTATTCCAGCCACTTTTTCCGGGTCAACAGGGCAATGGCCGCCATGGCGATCGCCACCTGCAAGACGGTGGTGGCCTGGGCCCACCGGTGGTGCTGGTGCATCTGCTCGTCACTTTGTTTGTCCCATTGGGTGCCTTCGGCCTCCAACTTGTCAGCCACGGCCTTGATCTCGGCTTTTTCTTTCTCGTAGCGTTCCACCTTGGCCAGATAGGTTGCCTTTTTGTCCTCCGGCGCCAGGTCCCGCGCCAGCTCCGCCAAGGACTGTTTGGTGCTCTTGGCCTGGAAATAATTCCACTGGTTGGACGCCTCGGTCTTTTTGATCGCGGCATTGTTTTTGTACAGGCCCGCATTGGCCTGGGTAGACCCGCCCATGTACGAAAAAATGGCGCCCACAGTGGCGATGATGGCGGTGTACATGGCAATCTGGTTGATCATGCCGCCGCTGGCGTGGCCGCCCTGTTGCGCGTGTTCAAGTTCGTGGTCGTGCGGGCCGTGCACGTGAAATCCGTGGTCAGACATTCAAGCTCCTGGGTGTTTCTGGTAGGTGACAAAACTGAAATGCAGTCCGTTGACCGACACCTGCGGCAGGCGCGCCGTCTCGGCCCAGCTGGCGTCCAATTCGGGCGCATAGGCGTCGCCCTCAAAGGGGGCATCGATTTCGGTCACATGCGCTGAAGCGGCCAGTGGCAGGGCCTGGGCGTACAGTTCAGCTCCGCCGATCACCCACGCATCGGGCTGGTCCTGGCACTGCTGAAGCGCCTCGGCCAGCGAGTGGGCGCAGACGGCACCTTCGGCTTGCCAGCCGGGCTGGCGCGTCACGACGACATTGCGCCGGCCGGGCAGCGGGCGGAACTTGGGTGGCAGCGAATCCCAGGTCTTGCGTCCCATGATGACCGGGCAACCCAGGGTGAGGCGTTTGAAATGCGCCAGATCCTCTGGCAGGTGCCAGGGCAGGGCGTTGTCACGGCCGATCACGCCGTTGGCGGCGCGCGCAAAAATCAGATGCAGTGCCATCAGCGGGCCGTCACACCGCCACCGGTGCCTTGATGGCCGGATGGCATTGGTAATCCAGCATCTCGAAATCTTCAAAGGCGTAATCGAACAGGCTGGGCGGCCGGCGCTTGATCTGCAGCGAAGGCGGCGGCAGCGGCTGACGCGACAACTGCAGCGCCACCTGTTCGGCGTGGTTGCTGTAGATGTGGCAGTCGCCACCGGTCCAGATGAAGTCGCCCACCGCCAGGTCGCATTGCTGCGCCACCATGTGGGTCAGCAAGGCATAGCTGGCAATGTTGAAGGGCACACCCAAAAAAATGTCTGCGCTGCGCTGGTAGAGCTGGCAGCTCAGCCGGCCGGGCTCGCCTGGCGCTGCGGGCGGGGCCACGTAGAACTGGAAAAAAGCGTGGCAGGGCATCAGCGCCATCTTGCCGAGGTCCGCCACATTCCAGGCGCTGACGATGATGCGGCGGGAGTCCGGGTTGGACTTGAGGGTCTTGATCACCTCTGCAATCTGGTCAATGTGGCCACCGTCGGGCGTTGGCCAGCTGCGCCATTGCACGCCGTAGACCGGACCCAGGTCACCGTCTGCCCGAGCCCACTCGTCCCAGATCGACACGCCGCGCTCTTTGAGCCATTGGTTGTTGCTGGAGCCAGTCAGGAACCAGAGCAGTTCCAGAATGACCGACTTCAGATGAACTTTTTTGGTGGTGACCAGCGGAAAGCCCTGGGTCAGGTCAAAGCGCATCTGGTAGCCGAACACACTGCGCGTGCCGGTGCCGGTGCGGTCGGCCTTGAAGACCCCGGTGCTGGCCACATGGCGCATGAAATCTTCGTAAGGGGCGGGGATGGGTGCAACGCTCATGGGAATCTGATTTTATTCATGGCGCAGCACGCGGGCCGGGTTGAGCAAATTCTGCGGGTCGAGCGCCCGCTTGATGGCACGCATCATGCCCAGCGCCACGGGCGACTTGTGTTGCTCCAGGTGCGCGAGCTTGAGGCTGCCCACGCCGTGCTCGGCCGAGATCGAGCCGCCAAAGGCCCGCACCGACTCGAACACCAGGTGGTTGACCTGCTCCTCATGCTGCCGCAAAAATTCTGCGGCATCCAAGGCCTGGGGTGCCTGCACGTTGTAGTGCAGGTTACCGTCACCCAGGTGGCCGAAATTGACCAGCCGAACGCCGGGGATGGCCTGGGTCAGCAGGGCATCGGTGGCAGCCACAAAATCCGGAATGCGCGACACCGGCACCGAGATATCGTGCTTGATGTTCAGCCCTTCAGCCACCTGCGCCAACGGGATGCTCTCGCGCACCTGCCACAGCTGCTGGGCCTGGGCCAGGTTCTCCGCCACCACGGCGTCGCTGATGCAGCCCTCCGCCAGGGCCGCTTCCAGCAGGCGGTCGAACTGCTCGCGCGCATGGGTCAGCGATTCGTGGTCCGAGTTTTCCAGCAGCACGCACCAGGGGCTCTGACGCCACAGCGGCACCCGCAGTTGCGGCAGGTGCTTGTCAGCCAGGCTCAGGGCAAACTGCCCCATCAGCTCAAAGCCGGTCAGGCCGGCACCCAGATGCCGGTGCGCCAGTCGCAGCAAGGCCAGCGCCTGCGGCAGGGATGGCACGGCGGCCAAGGCGGTCAGTTGGGCGGCCGGCAGGGGGTAAAGCTTTAGGGTGGCGGCGGTGATGATGCCCAGCGTGCCCTCAGAGCCAATCAGCAGGTCGCGCAGGTCGTAGCCGGTGTTGTCCTTGCGCAGGCCCGACAGCCCGTGCCAGACCTCACCCTGCGCGGTGACCACTTCGAGGCCCAGGCACAGGTCGCGCGCGTTGCCGTAGCGCAGCACCTGGGTGCCACCGGCATTGGTGCCCAGGTTGCCGCCGATGGTGCAACTGCCTTCGGCTGCCAGACTCAGCGGAAACAAAAAGCCTGCCGCTTGGGCGTGTTGTTGGAGTGTTGCCAGAACGCAACCAGCTTCGGCGGTCAGGGTCAGGTTGTCCGCGTCGAGCGCGCGCACCCGGTTGAGGCGCTGCAGGCTCAGCACCACTTGCTCGCCGGATGCATCGGGTGTGCTGCCCATCACCAGCCCCGTGTTGCCGCCCTGGGGCACGATGCTGACCGGCCGCTCTGGCTGGCGGGCGCGCTGGGCGATGCAGGCTTGCACCACAGCCGCCACCTCGGCGGTGCTGCCGGGCCGCACCACGGCCAGGGCGCGCCCACGGTCTCGCTTGCGCCAGTCCTGCTCCCAGGCGCTCAGGTCACCCTCGGTCAGCACCTGGTCGGCGCCGAGCTGGGCGCGCAGCTCCTGGATCAGTGCCTGCAAGATTCAGTCTTTCGGAGCCGCTTGCCGCAGCCGCAGCCGCACATGCAGCGCACAGGCCAGGAACAGGGTCAGGCACAGCAGCGTTTCCAGCAGGCCCAGGTAATTGCCCGGGGCCTTGTCGCTCCAGGCCCGCACCACGCCCTCGGTGAAGTACAGCCAGACCAGCAGACTGACCCAGCGGTAGGTGTACATGCGGTTCTTCAGCAGGCCGGCCAAAGGCACACACAGCGGGAGCACCTTGAGTGCCAACAGTGAGCCCCCAGGCTTGATCGGCGCCAGGACCAGTTCCCAGGCCAGGCCGAGAATGATCAGGCCGAGCAGGCTGCCCACGGCCAGAACACGGGTGGCGTCCACCGAGGCGGAGGCTTTTTGGAGTGCGGTAGTCATTGGGATGGCATCATAGCGGCCATGCCCCTGCCAACTCCGCCCGCCCCACCATCCCCTTTGCCGCTGCTGGCGCGCATGCAGGCCCTGGCCGGGGCTGCGGCGCGCTTTCCCTGGAAATCGGCTGCCGTCACGCTGGTGCAGCGCTTCCGCGAGGACCGGCTCGGCCTCACTGCCAGCAGCCTGACCTTCACCACCACCATGGCCCTGGTGCCCTTCATCACCGTGGCGCTGGCGGTGTTCACGGCCTTCCCCATGTTTGCCAAGTTTCAGGATGTGCTGCAGAGATGGCTGATCGAGAGCCTGGTACCGGACAACATCGCACGCCAGGTGCTGGGCTATCTGACCCAGTTTGCTGGCAAGGCCAGCAAGCTCGGCGCAGCGGGCGTGGTGATTTTGCTGGTCACCGCCCTGGCGCTGATTTTCACCATCGACCGAACGCTCAACAGCATTTGGCGTGTGCCCAAGCCGCGCGCCTTTGCCCAACGCGTGCTGGTGTACTGGGCCGCGCTCACGCTCGGGCCGCTGGTGCTGGCGGTGAGTCTGACCGTCACCTCCTACGCCGTCACCGCTTCCCGGGGCGTTGTGGGCGTCATGCCGGGGGGCGTGCAACTGTTGCTGGACCTGTTGCAGTTTGCCCTGATGGCCGGAACCATGGCCGCCATGTACCGTTACGTGCCCAACACCTGGGTCCAGTGGCGCCATGCCTGGGCCGGCGGGCTGTTTGTGGCGGCTGGTTTTGAAGTGGCCAAGAAGCTGTTGGCCCTGTACCTGAGCAAGGTGCCGACCTACGCGCTGGTGTACGGCGCTTTTGCCACACTGCCCATCCTGCTGATCTGGCTTTACGTGGCCTGGGTCATTGTGTTGCTGGGCGCGGTCATGGCCGCCTGCTTGCCCAGCCTGGTGGCTTGGGTGCCGCAGCGCGCCCGGGGGCCCGGCCTCGACTTTCAGCTGGCGCTCGAGGCGCTGCAGCTGCTGCAGGCGGCCCGGTCCAGCGGGGCGCATGGTCTGACGCTGGCCCAGCTCACTTCAACGTTGCGCGCGGACCCGGTGCAGCTGGACCGGGTGCTGGCCACCTTGCGCGCTCTGGATTGGGTCGGCCAGTTGCAGGAAGACGCCGATGGCGAGGCACCTCGCCAGGTGCTGCTGGCCGAACCCGCGCGCACACCCCTGGCGCCGCTGCTTGAGCGGCTGCTGCTGCAGCGGCAGGACCCCGCTGAAAATTTATGGAAAAACAGCCGTCTGGCCTTGATGACATTGGATCAAGCGCTATAAATTCAGGAGCGTTTGAGGAAGTCTGTCAGCGCGGCCAGCATGGCTTCTGGGGTCTCGGTCATCTGGTGGTGGCCGCCGGGCAGCAGGACCACACGGCCATCGCGGGCCCCGGCCACCAGGGTTTGCGCGGCTTTGGGCGGTGTCATCTGGTCCTGGCTGCCCAGCAGAAACAGCACCGGGCAGCTCAAACGTTCAATGGCTGCCTCGGCACCGGCATAGCGGTCGCAGGCCAGAAAGCCGGTGTGAAACAGGTTGACGCTGCGGTTGCTCGCCAACACCCTGCGTCCCAACGCCATCGATGCACCGTAGACCCAGGTCCCCGGGCCTAGCGCCGAGGGCGGCGGCGCCAAGGTTGACCGCGAAAACACGTTCACCAGGGTCAGAGCCCTCATCGGCTCATTCAGTGACGCGTCCAGCAGCGCCGGCGACACCTTCATGGGCGCGGCCACCCCGACCAGCACCAGCTGACGCACCCGCGCTGGTGCTCGTGCCGCAGCCTCCAGTGCCACCAGCGCGCCAAAGCTGTGCCCCACCAGCACCGCCTGGGTCAGGCCGGCTGCATCCAGCAGCGCCAGCACAAAATCTGCAGCGGCCTCGACCGACGCTGCCGGTTCACCGCCGCTGCGGCAATGGCCGGGTAAATCCACCGCCAGCACATTCCAGCCATGATGCGACAGATAGCGCGACTGCAAAATCCAGACACTGTGGTCATTGAGCACGCCGTGGATAAAGATGATGCTGGGCTTGGCCGCATCAAACGGCTTGCCGCCGGTGTAACAGTAGGTGGGGTGGCCGTTGACGGTAAGGCGCATGGTGGGTAACTCGGTGATCAGATTCAGTGGTCGGAAACCAGGCGCTTGCCCAGGCTCAGCTCATGCTGTATGCCCAGCATGCCGGCAATGTCCGTGATCGGATCGCGCCACGGGCGGACCTTCATGCCAGCTTCTCCGCCGCCTTCAGCGCCCGCTTGAGGTCGTCGATCAGGTCGTCCGGGTCCTCCAGGCCGATGCTCAGGCGAATCGTGCCCTGCGTGATGCCAGCGCCCTGCAACGCCTCATCGCTGAGGCGGAAATGGGTGGTGCTGGCAGGGTGGATCACCAGGCTGCGGCAGTCGCCCACATTGGCCAGGTGGCTGAACAACTTGAGGCTTTCCACAAAGGCCTGGCCCTGCGCCCGGCTGCCCTTGAGGTCAAAGCTGAACACCGAACCGGCGCCGCGCGGCAACAGGCGCTGCGCCAGGGCGTGGCTGCTGTGGCTCTCCAGCAGCGGGTGGCCCACCCGCGCCACCAGCGGCTGCTCGTTGAGGAACGCCACGACCCGGGCGGTGTTGCTCATGTGGCGTGCCATTCGCAGCGGCAGGGTCTCGATGCCTTGCAGGATCAGCCAGGCCGAGTGCGGGCTCAGGCAGGCGCCAAAGTCGCGCAGGCCTTCGCGCCGGGCCCGCAACAAAAAGGCGCCCACGGTGGACTCCTCGGTAAACACCATGTTGTGAAAACCGTCGTAAGGTGCACTGAGCTCAGGAAAACGGTCAGTGCCGGCCCAATCGAACGAGCCGCCGTCCACCACCACGCCGCCGATCACGGTCCCGTGGCCACTGAGGAACTTGGTGGCCGAGTGGTAGACCAGGTCGGCACCGTGCTCAAACGGTTTGATCAGCCAGGGCGATGTCAGCGTGGAGTCCACCAGCAGCGGCACGCCTGCATCGTGGGCAATGGCCGACACCGTGGGCATGTCCAGCACGTCCAGCCCCGGGTTGCCCACGGTCTCACCAAAAAAAAGTTTGGTGTTGGGCCGGACTGCGGCGCGCCAGCCATCGATGTCGCCGGGTTTGACAAATGTGGTCTCTATGCCGAAGCGGCGCAGGGTGTAATGCAGCAGGTTTTGCGACCCACCGTACAGCGCGGTCGATGCCACGATGTGCGCGCCCGCACCCATCAGCGTGGCGATGCACAGGTGCAGCGCGGCCTGTCCGCTGGCGGTGGTGATGGCGCCAATGCCACCTTCAAGCGCCGACACGCGTTGCTCCAGCACTGCGTTGGTCGGGTTGCTGATGCGCGAGTAGACGTGGCCGGCCCGCTCCAGGTTGAACAGGGCGGCCGCGTGCTCGCTGGATTCGAACACGAAGGAGGTGGTCAGGTGGATGGGCACGGCGCGCGCGCCGGTCACGGGGTCCGGGGCGGCACCCGCGTGCAGCGCCAGGGTGTCGAAGCCGGGGTTGGAGTAACCAGACATGGGTGTATTTCGCCTTTTCCTGCGCTGTGAATTGGGTTAGTCTTGAAGCTGGCTTGGGCTATATTCTGGGGCAAGCGGCACGACAAGAAGGCGCCAACGCCAGTGTTCAAGGAGGCAAACATGAAAGTCAGCGATATTTTGCGGGTCAAGGGCAGTGCGCTGTACACCGCCACGCCGGATGAGCCCCTGGCGCGCGCCATTCAACTCATGGCTGAAAAAGACCTGGGTTCCCTGGTGGTGATGGGCCACGGCGATCTGGTCGGCATGCTGACCTTTCGCGAGGTCATCCAGACCCTGGTCACCAACGGCGGCACCATTGGCACGACCACGGTGCGCACCGCCATGGACGACGCGCCGCTGACCTGCACCAGCGCCACCGAACTTGACGAAGTGCGCCGCATGATGCTGGATCGGCACGCCCGCTACATGCCGGTCATGGAGAGCCGCATGCTCATGGGCGTGATCAGCTTCTACGATGTGGCCAAGGCGGTGGTTGACAGCCAGAACTTCGAGAACAAGATGCTCAAGGCCTACATCCGGGATTGGCCGCAGGAAGGTGTCGGGGATAATCCGTCGCCATGAGCGGCAACACCTTCGGACAACTCTTTGCGGTCACCAATTTTGGTGAATCCCACGGCCCCGCCATCGGCTGCGTGATCGACGGCTGCCCACCCGGCCTGGCCCTGTGTGAGGCTGACATCCAGGGCGATCTCGACCGGCGCCGGCCCGGCACCAGCCGCTTCGTGACCCAGCGCAACGAGCCCGACACGGTCGAAATCCTCTCGGGCGTGTACGAGGGGCGCACCACCGGCACGCCGATCTGCCTGCTGATCAAAAACACCGACCAGCGCAGTAAGGACTACGGCAACATCCTGCAAACCTTCCGACCTGGCCATGCGGACTACACCTACTTCCAGAAATACGGCCTGCGCGACCCCCGGGGCGGCGGGCGCTCCTCGGCCCGGCTGACTGCGCCCATGGTGGCCGCCGGCGCTGTGGCCAAGAAGTGGCTGTTCGAGCACCATGGCACCCGGTTCCGCGCCTGCATGACGCAGGTGGGCGACTTGGCCGTGGGCTTCGAGTCCTGGGACCACGTGCCCAACAATGCCTTTTTTGCCCCGGTGGCCGATGTCTCGGCCCTGGAGGCTTATGTGGATGCCCTGCGCAAGTCGGGAGACTCCTGCGGCGCCCGCCTGCGCGTCACCGCCTCAGGGGTGCCGGTTGGCTTGGGCCAGCCTTTGTTCGACAAGATGGATGCCGACATTGCCTACGCCATGATGGGCATCAACGCCGTCAAGGGCGTAGAGATCGGCGCCGGCTTTGCCAGCGTGGCGCAGCGCGGCAGCAGCCATGGGGACGCTCTGTCGCCACAGGGCTTTCTGTCCAACAACGCCGGCGGCGTGCTGGGCGGCATCACCACCGGGCAGGACCTGGAGGTGGCCATCGCCATCAAACCCACCAGCTCCATCCTGACGCCGCGCGCATCCATCGACACCCAGGGGCAGGGCACCGAGGTGGTGACCAAGGGCCGGCACGACCCCTGCGTGGGCATCCGGGCCGCGCCAATCGCCGAGGCCATGCTGGCGCTGGTGGTCATGGAACACGCCCTGCGGCACCGGGCGCAGTGCGGCGATGTCGCGCCGCAGCTGGCGCCCATTGCCGCTGCCGCCTGAGCCCTCAGGGCTTGGTGACCACAGCGTCCAGCGTTTTTTGCCAGGGGTTGAAACCCGTCACCAGGGCGCTGGCCAGCAAGACCAGCGCGCCACCGGTGTAGATGCCGGCACCCAGCGGTTCGCCCAGAAAGAGGTGGCCCCAAGCAACGCCAAACACCGGGATCAGGAACTGCGGGCTTGTGGCCGCTGCTGCGGACACATGCACCATGATGCGCAGGTGCAGCCAGTAGGCGATGCCGGAGGTCAGCACACCCATCACCAGCACCGCCGCCAGTGCGGCTGGCGTGAACCTCGACTGGGGCAGGCTCCAGGCCGCCGCTGGAAACATCATGATCAGTGCGAGCAAATGGATGCCGGCTGCCATCTGCAGCGGCTCCATGCGGCCCAGGGCGCGCTTCATGAGCGGGGTCGAGAACCCATAGCAGGCCGAGGCGCCCACGCAGGCCAGTGCCGCCAGGATGATCATGGGCGAGGGTTCGATCGGCCCCAGGCTCACGATCAGCGAGACGCCCACCAGACCACAGGCGCAACCCAGCAGCTTGCGCAGGGTCAGCCGATCGTCCTTGAGTACGGCCGAAGACAGGATGCCGAACAACACAGCGGTCGAATTGAGCAGGGCGCTGTACCCGGCCGGCAGGCGCAGGGCGGCCCAGGCAAACAGCATGAAGGGGCAGGCCACCGACAACAGGCCCAGCAAAGCGAGTTCTCGCCAGTGCTGCAGGGGCCATTGGTGCCGCATCAGGCGCATCAGCACCGTCAGGGTCAAGGTGGCCAGGGCGATACGCAGTTCTGCCAGCACATTGGGCCCCAGCAGCGGGCTGGCGACGCGGATCATCAAAAACGACGCGCCCCACAGTGCGGACAGGCCCACCAGCTGCAAGTAGTATTTTGTTTTCAATCGGGAGCGGCGCCTCGGTCGATTGATTCTAAGCGTCACCGCGCGTCCGTCAGTGTCGATAATCCGGCCCATGCAAGCAAGAGTTCGTCATGGCTGAGGGGGAACCCGAGTCAAAGCTGGACATCCGCGAGTCGGAGGTCGAGATCACGGCCGTGCGGGCCCAGGGGGCGGGGGGCCAAAACGTCAACAAGGTGTCCAGCGCGATTCACCTGCGCTTTGACATCCCGGCCTCCTCCCTGCCCGATGATGTCAAACAGCGGCTGCTGGCGCTGCGCGACAGCCGTCTTACCAAGGCCGGCGTGCTGGTGATCAAGGCGCAGCAGCACCGCACCCAGGAGATGAACCGGCTGGACGCCTTTGTGCGGCTGCACGAACTCGTCAACAGCGTGGCCGTGGCGCCCAAGCCGCGCCGGGCCACCCGGCCCAGCCGCGCTGCACGCCAGCGCCGCCTGGACGACAAGAGCCAACGCTCGCAAACCAAGGCCTTGCGCGGCTCAGTGACAGACTGAGGCGGCATCGGCGCTGCCCAGCGGCCGGCCGGCGGGAGACAATGCGGCAACGCCCTTGCGGCGTTTGGGTTCGGGGTGTGGTCAGTCAAGAGGAGCAGACAGTGGCGATTCAGTGGTTTCCGGGTCACATGCACCTGACCAAAAAAGCCATTCAGGAGCGCATCGGTCAGATCGACGTGGTGATCGAGCTGCTGGATGCCCGGCTGCCCGGCTCCAGCGCCAACCCGATGCTGGCCGAGCTGACAGGCGGCAAGCCCGCCCTGAAGGTGCTCAACAAGCAGGACCTGGCCGATCCCATCCAGACGGCGGGCTGGCTGGCGCACTACAGTGCGCAGGCCGGCACCCGGGCGCTCGCCCTGGATGCCAGCATGGTCAGCCCGGCGCGCGCGCTGGTGGCCGCCTGCCACGAGCTTGCACCGCTTCGGGGCGGCATGGCCAAGCCGATGCGGGTGCTGATTTGTGGCATCCCCAACGTCGGCAAATCCACCCTCATCAACACCCTGACCGCGCGGCGCGCTGCCAAAACCGGGGATGAGGCCGGCATCACCAAGCTCGAGCAACGCATCACGCTGGCGGACGATTTCTACCTCTACGACACCCCCGGTGTGCTCTGGCCGCGCATCATCGTGGCCAAGAGCGGTTACAACCTGGCGGCCAGTGGCGCCATTGGTCGCAATGCCTTCAACGACGAAGAAGTGGCGCTGGAACTGCTGGACTACCTGGCGCTGCGGTACCCGCAAGCGCTGGCAGCCCGCTATGCGTTGACCGATGTGGCCAGCCTGAACGACGAAGCGCTGCTGCAGGCCGTCGGCCGACAACGTGGCGCACTGCAGGCCGGCGGGCGCGTGAACCTGCAGAAAGCGGCCGAGATCGTGATCCACGATTTCCGTGCTGGGGCCTTGGGTCCTGTCACCTTGGAGTCACCGGCTGAATTTGCCCAGTGGTTGGCAGCCGGGCAAGCGCTGGATGCTCAGCGACAGATCAAGAAAGACGCGATCGAGCTGGACCGCAAGGTCCGCTTCAAGCAGGTGCCCAGGCCCTCATGACCCGTCGCGCCGCAGCGTCACATCGCTGCCTGGGTAGGCCACGCAGGGCAGCACGTAGCCCTCGGCTTTTTCCTCTGCGCTCAGGCCCGGCCATTCCATGGTGTAACGCACCTCGCCGTGCAGCAGTTGCCCCAGGCAGGTCCGACAGGTGCCGTTGCGACAGGAGCTGGGCCAGTCCAGCCCACCCAATTCCATCGACACCAGCAGTGGCTGGTCGGTCCAGGCATCGCAGGTTTGACCTTCCGGCAATGCCGTTGCCGTAAAAAAATGTGGAGGGCTGGCCGTGTCCATGTCGTGATTCTAGGCAGCAGGCTATGATTTTCCCCATGACCACCATTCTTCCCCTCGGGCTGCTCGTTCGTCCAGCCCTCGACGACCCCCATCCTTTGGTGATCTACCACGGCCGCAACTGCCCTGACGGCTTCGCAGCCGCGCTGGCCGCCTGGCTGTTTTTTGAGGGCCAGGCCGAATTCCTGGCGCTCGATCATGGCGAGGTCAAGTCCCTGGAGCATCTGCCCGATCTGAGCGGTCGGGCGGTGTACATCCTTGACTTCTCCTTTGCGCCGGCGCTGCTTCGCGCCATCGAGGCCAAGGCTGCGAAGCTGGTCTTGCTCGACCACCACCAAAGCGCAGCCGAAACCTTGGAGGGTTTTGACTGCCGATGCGGCGTTGTTCACTTCGACATGAAAAAATCCGGCGCGCGCTTGGCTTGGGACTTCTTCCTGCCCGAGCGCCCGCTGCCCGACCTGGTGCGTTGCGTGGAAGATCGAGACCTCTGGACCTGGCAATACCCTGAAAGCGCAGGCTTCCTGGCCGCGCTCGACATGGAGCCGCTTGAGTTTGAGCACTGGCGCCAACTGACCATGATGGGCGCGGACGCGTTTGCAGCCTACGTTGAGCGTGGCTGTGCCATGGACGAGAAGTTCAGCAAACTTGCGGCTGACATGGCCGAGGCCGCGCAACCCGTCCGGCTCAATGGTGTCGCGGGACTCATGGCCAACGTGCCGGGGTCCTTCCACAGCCTGGTGGGTGAATTGCTGTCACGCCGCAGCGGTACCTTTGCCCTGCTATGGAACATCGACAAGACCGGTTCGGTCAAGGTTGGCCTGCGTTCACAGCGCGGCTACAACTGCATTCCGCTGGCACAAAGTTTTGGGGGCGGCGGCCATGCCCAGGCCTGCGGCATGCGCTTGCCATTGGCGCAACTGCCGGAACTGCTGGCCGGAACACTGACTGCCAAACCCGTGATGCCACAAGCCGTCGCCACCGGAGATCAAACATGAGCATTTTGTTGCCCAGCGCCTGGCGGCGCTGTTGCCTTGCTGTGGCCCGAGCTGCCATCGGGAGCCTGTTGCTGCTTTTGGGCGGCGGCGCCAGTGCCCAAGACTGGCCCAATCGCGCCATCCGGCTGGTGGTGCCTTATCCAGCGGGCGGCGCGGTGGACATCGTGGCCCGTGCCTTGGCAGAGAAGCTGTCGCTTGCATTGGCGCAAACCGTCGTGGTGGATAACAAAGCGGGTGCCGGTGGTTTGATCGGCGCGGATGCCGTGGCCAAGGCGGCGCCAGATGGCTACACCTGGGTGATGGGGACCGTCAGCAGCCACGCCATTGCCCCGGCCGTTTACCGCAAGATGCCGTACGACGCCGAAGCTGACTTCACGGCGGTCTCGCTGGTGGCCCTGACCCCCTACATCATCACGGTCAACGCGGCGGTCCCGGTCAAGACCCTGCGTGAATTGGTGAGCTATGCCAAGGCCAACCCCGATAAATTGAACTTTGGTTCATCGGGCACAGGCACCACGCCGCACTTGGCGGGGGAATTGTTCAACACGCTGGCCGGTACCAAAATCAACCATGTGCCCTACAAAGGCAGCGCACCCATGGTGGTGGACCTGCTGGGCGGTCAGGTTCAGGTGGCGTTTGACAACACCGTGATTCCCAACATCAAGGCCGGCAAGCTGCGAGGCCTGGCCGTTACTGGCCCGGGCCGTCTGGCGGCGGTGGCCGATATCCCAACAGCGGCAGAAGCCGGCCTGCCAGCTTACGAAGCCGTGGGCTGGATGGGCCTTTATGGCCCCAAGGGGCTGCCACTGGCGGTGCGCAACAGGCTGGCGGCTGAGACCGCTAAAGCGGCCGCTACGCCAGACTTCATCGCCAAGATGGAAAGCTTGGGTTTTCAGGCTCGCACCGGCTCACCGGCCGAGTTTGACGCTTACCTCAAAAGCGAAACCAGCAAATGGGCCAAAGTGGTCAAAGACGCGGGTGTGCCTCAGGAGTAAGCGAGCTGATCCGCCAGGTCCAGAAAGTCCTGCGCATGCAGGGTGTTGGCCGGGTCAGGTGACACGTCCTTGATGTGCGCCAGCCCGAACTCTGTGGGCCGCTCAATGTAGGCCGTCTGCAGGCCGCAGGCGCGGGCGGCGGCCAGGTCATCCTGGTGTGCCGCCACCAGCATCACCTGGTTCGGATTCAGGTCAAACACCCGGGCTACGCCCAGGTAGGTCGCTGGATCGGGCTTGTAGGCGCGAAACACCTCTGCCGACAAAATGCAGTCCCAGGGCAGGCCCGCGCGCTTGGCCATGTGGGTCAGCAGACCGATGTTGCCGTTGGACAGGGTGCACAGGGTGTGGCGTGTTTTGAGCCGCTGCAGGCCCGCCACCACGTCCGGCCAAGGGTCCAGCCGGTGCCAGACCCGGTTCAGGTGCTGGCGTTGGGCCTCGGCCATGTCGCCTAAGCCAAAGCGGGGCAACAGCTCGTCCAGGATCAAGCGGTGCAGGGCGTCGATCAGGGTCCACCCCAAATCGCCCGACATCACCCTGCGCATGGCCGGCTGGTAGCCAGCGCGCCAGGCCAGCGCGAAGGCGTCGCCGTCGACCTCGGGGTACAGCGCATTGACCTCGCGTGCCACGCTGCCGTGCCAGTCGACCACCGTCCCAAACACATCAAAGGCGAGGACTTGGGGTGCGGTGTTGGATGTCATGTGGGGCTTTCGGTCTTCGAGCTCGCCTGCAACCAGCGGCGGACGCAGGCATGGAATTCTTCGGGCTGGTCCAGCATCACCCAGTGGCCGCTGGCAAAACCTTGCACGGCACTGCCGGGCTGTGCCGCCACCTGGGCCAGCCAAGCCGGCGAGTGGAACATGAAGGGTTTGCGTCGGCCGTACAGGTAGAGCAGGGGGCAACGGGCGTTGATGGAGGCAGCCTGCCGCATGCCACCCGCCAGCCCGAACCAGCGCATGGCATAGGGGTAGTTCATTTGCCAGCCGATCTGCGCCGCCGGCGCTGGGCAGCGCAGGGCGCGTGCCATCCAGCGTGTCATGCCATTGCCCAGCGACGGGCTGATATGGCGGCCCATCAGCCAGGCCAGCGCCAGCCAAACCTGGTAGGCCCACACCTGGGACCGCGCCTTGCCGCTGAGTGCCTGTTGCAGTGCATTTGAATTGTGGTCGCCAATGTCCACCGCAACAATGCGCGCCACCCTGTGCGGGTGGCGAGCGGCAAATTCGTAGCCGAAGACGCAGCCCCAGTCATGCAGCAGCAGCGTGACCGGCTGGCCAGGGCTGACCCGGTCCAGCACCCGGCACAACAGGTCGCTCATGTGCGCCAATGACGTGGGTCGGGCTGGTTGTGCCAGGTCAAAGCCGGGCAAGGTCAGCCGCACGCAGCGGTGCTTGTCTTGCAGGGCTGCGACGGTGCTGTCCCACAGGTGCAGTGTGTCGGGCCAGCCGTGCAGCATCAGCAGCGTGTCGCCTTGGCCCGCCAGCTCGACGGTCACGCCGTCGATGTTCATGGTCCCAGGACCGCCTGGCGCAGCGCGGCACCGGACCAGCGCTCGCCGGTGCGGTGGTCCATGACCCGTTGTGCAATGGCGGCGTTACACGGTGCCGGTACCCCATGGCGCGCCGCCAGCCGCACCACGGCGCCACATAGGTCGTCGATTTCGGTGGCACGGCCCTGCTGCAAGTCGTCCCACATCGATGAGCGTGCGCTGGCGTCCATCCGCAGCAGGCGGGCGGCGGCCCGTGTGAAGAGCCAATTGGGCAGGCGCAACATGTGCGGCAGGGCGCGCGGCGGGGCGCTGGCCACCCGCGCCGGGACGATACCTGCCGCCTTCAGTGCAGCCAGGGCCTCCAGTTGCAAGGCGGCCAGCACGCGGCGGTAGTCCCGCTGCAGCAACTGCTCGCGCAGCGGCAGACCGCACAGGGCATTGATCGGGTTGTTCAGGTTCAACAGGAGCTTGCCCCACTGAACGGCAAGCATGTCATCGCTCAGCGCGGTCGGCAGCCCCGCCGCTGCCAACAGGGGCAACATGGCCTCGGTCATGGGGTGGCGCGCCAGGCGCAGCGTGCCGGTGGTACCCCGGTGCACCCGGGTTGGCCCTGGCATCACCACGTTGTAGGGCACCATGCCAGCCAGCGCCACCAACTGCGGCGCCTCTGCGTTGATGCGGGCCACATTCTCCACTCCGTTTTGCAGCGACAGCACCACTGTGCCCGCCGGACAGCAGGCGGCCAGTTCTCGCGCCGCCGATGTGGTGGCCCCGCCTTTGACACACAGCAGCACCACCGTGGGCTCGTTGTTGGGCGCTTCAGGCCAGCCGGCAGCCAGGCTGTTGGTCAGCCTCAACTGTTCTGGCGCGACACGGGCGCGGTAACCGTCCAAGTCGGACACAGTCAGGCCCTGTGTGGCCATGGCCTCGGTCAGGCGCGGCCGCCCGACCAGCGTCACCATCTGTCCGGCCGCTGCCAGCCGGCCACCCACGTAGCAACCAATCACCCCGGCGCCGAGCACAACAAAACGCATCGCTTTAGCCCGCGCTCAAGCTTCAGCCAAAGGAGCGACTTTGGGCCAGATGCCCCAGCCGAGCGGTGATGGCAAAAAACTCGGCAACGGTGTCGTCGATGATTTGTTGCGCGTTTTTGACCTCGTCAATCAAGCCCGCGGTCTGGCCCGCCAACGCGGGGGCTGCCTCCATGTCGCCGCCAAAGTAGAGTTGCAGGATGCCCGACAGGGCGTCCGGCGCCATCAGGCCGGCCTCGTAAATGGCTTGTGTGCGCGCCGATTTGAGCGAGCGGATGCAGGGGGTTGACTTTTTGTTCAGCACCAGCGTGCCGGTCTCACGGGCCTGCACGATGGCCTTTTTGTAGTTGGCATGCACCGGGCTCTCGGTACAACTGACAAAGCGGGTGCCCATCTGGATCGCCTCGGCGCCCAGGGCAAAGGCCGCCGCCATGCCACGGCCGTCGCAAATACCGCCAGCAGCCACCAGTGGCACATCGGTGCGGGCCCGGATGGCCTGCAGCAGCACCAGAGTCGACACCTCCTCGGGGTTTTTGAAGCCGCCGCCCTCAGCGCCTTCCACCACCAGACCGTCAATACCGGCATCCACACACTTCATCGCGGCGTCTACGGTGGGCACGGCGTGGTAGACCACAATGCCCGCGTCTTTCAGCGGCGCAATGAACTTGGCTGGGCTGCCGGCCGAGGTGGTGACGAACTTGACGCCCGAGCCGCACACAAAGCGCAGCATGGCGTCATCTTTGAGAAAGCGGATGGGCAGGTTCACGCCAAAGGGCAGGCCCAGGGCGCTCATGGCGGTGATCTCGGCCTGGCAGTTCTGCGTCTCGCCGGATGAGGTTTCGATGATGCCCAAACCGCCCGCGCGGGACACGGCGGACGCCAACGGGGTGCGCGCAATCCAGCCCATGGGGGCCTGGATGATGGGGTATTTGGCGCCGGTATGGGCAATCACGCGGTTCATGCGGGTCCTGGGTTGCTGTGGCTGGACGGTCATTATTGCCAGCCCCGGCACCGTGCCCTGTCACGGGTGTTACGGCGCAGCCTGCCCTTCGCCCTGCGTCTGCGAGGGAATACACTGAACCCTGTTGAAAGAAGCGTCATGAACCTCAGAACACGGCCAGCGGACACAGCCGCTACCCACACGGACGCTGCCGAAGGCGACCGCTATCGTGATGTCATCGTGGTGGGCGCCGGCTTTGCCGGGATTGGTGCCGCCATCAAGCTGCGTCAGGCGGGCTGCGATTTTTTGGTGCTGGAAAAAGCCGACGAAATGGGTGGCGTCTGGCGCGACAACACCTACCCCGATTGCGGCTGCGACGTGCCCTCGGCGTTTTACTCTTACTCCTTTGCACCCAACCCCCGCTGGAGCCGCCTGTTTGCCAAGCAGGATGAAATCAAGGCCTACACCCTGGCCACGGCCGAGCGATTTGGCGTGGTGGCCCACGTCCGGCTCGGTCATGAGCTGATCAAGGCCACCTGGGATGCACCGGCCAGGCGGTGGCGGCTGCAAACCAGCGCCGGGGATTATTCGGCCCAGTTCGTCATCATGGCCTGCGGCCCCATGCACGTGCCCGTGATGCCCCGCGTGCCTGGTCTGGACACGTTCACCGGGGTCAGCTTTCATTCCTCGCGTTGGCGGCATGACCTGACTTTGCGCGACCAGCGCGTGGCGGTGATCGGCACGGGCGCATCGGCCATCCAGTTTGTGCCCATCATCCAGCAGCAGGTACAGCAGTTGGCCGTGTTCCAGCGCACGGCGCCCTGGGTGCTGCCCAAAATGGATGCGCTGATCTCCCCGCGCTGGCAGGCGCTGTTTGAGAAAGTGCCATTGACCCAATCGCTGTTCAGAAAGTTGCTCTACCTGCAGTTCGAACTGCTGAACCTGAGCCTGAAATCGCCGCGCTTCATCAAGCGCCTGGAGGCGGCCGGCAAGAAAAACATCGCCCGTGGCGTGAAGGATGCCGACCTGCGCGCCCGCCTGACGCCCGACTTTGCCCTGGGTTGCAAGCGCATTTTGATGTCTAACACCTGGTACCGGGCGCTGGCCCAGCCGAATGTGCGGGTGTTGCCCGGGGTGGCCCGGGTGGAGGGCCATGAGGTGGTGGCCGAGGATGGCCAGCGCATGGCAGCAGATGTGATCATTTTTGCCACTGGCTTCGAGGTGGCCAACCCGCCCATCGCGCAGCGCATCGTCGGCGCTTCGGGCGTGGCGCTGTCCGAGCGCTGGCAGGGCTCGCCCGAGGCCTATCTGGGCACCATGGCGCAGGATTGTCCGAACCTGTTCCTCACCTTCGGCCCCAACCTCTACGCGTATTCTTCATCCTTTGTGATGATCGAGGCGCAACTCAATTACATTCTGTCGGCCATCAGCACTGCGCGGCGGGAACGGCTGGCCAGCATCGCCATCGATCCGGCCACCAGCCAACGCTACAACCTGCAAACCCAGGCTGCTTTGCAGGGCACAGTGTGGAACAGCGGGTGCAGCAGTTACTTTATTGACAAAAACGGTCGCAACAGCACCAACTGGCCTTGGACCACCTGGGCCATGACCTCTCGGTTGCGACGTTTCCGGGCGGCTGACCACCTCATTGAACGCAGCGCCTAGCCGCAGGCCCTCAAACTGGTGGGCCACAAATGCCCTGACAATCACACCATGCTTTCCACCCTTCGTTCACGTGAAGCGGCCATGCCCTTCATCATGCTCACTGTGCTTATCGACATGATGGCCATAGGCGTCATCATTCCAGTCCTGCCGCCATTGGTGGCTGCGTTCAGCAGCTCGCAGGCCGACCAGGCCTATTGGTACGGTGTGGCGGCCTGCACCTTTGGGGCGGCCACCTTCATCTTTTCGCCCATCCTGGGGGCGCTGTCCGACCAGTTCGGCCGGCGACGGGTGTTGCTGCTGTGTTTTCTGGGCCTGGCCCTGAGCTTTTTTGGCACGGCGCTGGCCACCACGTTGGCGGGCCTGATCGGCTGGCGCATCGTGGGCGGCGCCATGCAGGCCAACGCAGCCATTGCCAGTGCCTATGTGGCGGACATCTCCACGACCGAGCAGCGCGCCAAACGTTTTGGCTTGCTGGGCGCCATGATGGGGCTGGGCTTTATCTTTGGCCCTGTGCTGGGTGGCCTGCTGGGCGCGGTGGACCTGCACTTGCCGTTTTATGTGTCAGGCCTGCTGGCCATGCTCAACCTGGGCTACGGTTTTTTTGTTCTGCCCGAGTCACTGCCGGCCAGCCGGCGCAAACGCTTTGACTGGCGCAGTGCCAACCCGGTCACTTCTTTGAACAAGCTGACGCAGCTGCGTGGCGTGGGGCCGCTGGTGGGCGTGGTGGCCTTTAGTGGCCTGGCGCAATTTGTGTTGTACACCTGTTGGGTGCTGTATGGCAGCTTCAAATTTGGATGGGGCCCGCGCGAGAGCGGCTGGTCATTGGCTGCCGTGGGTGTGGTGGCGCTGGCGGTGCAAGGTTTCTTGGTGGGCCGCATGCTCAAGGTGATCAGCCCGCAGAGGCTGGCCATCTTGGGTCTGGTGTCGTCCACCCTGGCCTACCTGCTGTGGGGCGCCGCCACCGAGGGCTGGATGATGTTTGTCGTGATCGGCGTCAACCTGTTTGGCGTGACGGTGGCCACCACCGTGCAAAGCATGATCTCGTCGGCCGCCGACGGTCACAGCCAGGGCCAGACCATGGGCGCCGTCACCTCGCTCAACAGCCTAATGGCCGTGCTGGCCCCCATGCTCGGCGCGCCGCTGTTGGCCATGGTGTCGCACCTGCCGCGTGGCGACTGGCGCATCGGCGCGCCCTTTTTCTTTTGCGCGGCGCTCCAGGCTGTGTCGCTCTATTTGGCGGTGCTGCACCTGAGCCGGCATCGTGGTAAAACCGCTTTCACCATTTCCCCCAAACCACACTGAAGGATTCTTAAATGACCATCTCCATGTACCAGGCCAGCGTGCCCCGGCTTGTCAACGCCCTCAACAACCTGTCGCATGTGCTGGGCAAAGCACAGGCCCACATCGAGGCCAAAAAGCTCGACCCCAAAACGCTGCTGGAGTTTCGCCTGTTCCCCGACATGCTGCACATGACACGCCAGGTGCAAATTGCCTCCGACACCGCCAAAGGCGTGGTCGCCCGGCTGGCCGGCCTCGAGATCCCGGCCTACGCCGACACCGAGCAAAGTATTGCTGAGCTTCAGGCTCGCCTGGCCAAGACGGTGGCCTTTATCGAGGGCGTGTCGGCAGCCCATATTGACGGCACCGAAGACAAGGCCATCGTCGTCAAGCGTGGCGAAACAGAAACCCATTACACGGGCATGCAGTTTTTGCTGGGCCATGCCCTGCCCAACATTTATTTTCACTCGTCCATGACCTACGCCATCCTGCGCCACTGCGGTGTGGAGATCGGCAAGCGCGACTACCTCGGCAAGCCCTGAGGTCTCTTGCGGCACGCTGAGGCTTGACCTTTAGCAAGCCGCCACACGGTGGCCAAGCCTAGTATCGTGCATGGCCGCCGTCTCTCCAATCAGTGCTTCGTCGCCAGGCGCGTCAGGGCCCTCGGCCTTGGATGCGCTGGGCGATCTGGCCCGCGAAGCGATCCGGGTCTCTGACCTGGCACGCGAAACGCTTCGGGTTTCCGAAAGCCGATACCGCCGCTTGTTTGAAACCGCCTTGGACGGCATCTTGCTGATCAATGCGACCACGGGGCAGATTGAGGATGTCAACCCCTTCCTGATGAAGCTGCTCGACTACACCCATGAGGAGTTTTTGGGTAAAAAGCTGTGGGAGGTGGGCCCTTTCAAGGACATCGCGCAGAGCAAGGAGATGTTTCAGGAGATTCAAACCAAGGGCTATGTGCGCTACGAGGACCTGCCGCTCAAGACCAAGGCCGGGGTTCCGATCGAGGTGGAATTTGTCAGTAACGCCTACGACGTGGAAGGCATCACAGTCATCCAGTGCAACATCCGGGACATCAGTGAGCGCAAGGCTGCCGAGGGCATTACCCTGCGCTACTACGAGCAGCTCAAGGTGGCGCTGAGAAACACCGTTGAGGTGGCCACTGTGATCAGTGAATTGCGTGACCCCTACACGGCAGGCCATGAGCGACGGGTGGCAATGATTGCACGCGCTATTGGTGTTGAGCTGGGTCTGGATGAGATCCGGCAGGAGGGTTTGCAGGTTGCCGGCTACTTGCATGACATCGGCAAGGTCGGTGTTCCCGCAGAAATCCTTGCCAAGCCCGGAAAAATCGGCGCCCTGGAACTCCAGTTGGTGCAGGGCCACGCCCAGGCCAGTTACGACGTGTTGCACAAAATGGCGTGGCCCTGGCCTGTGGCGGAGGTCGCACTCCAGCACCACGAACGCATGGATGGCAGCGGTTACCCCCATGGCCTCAAAGGCGATGCCATCCTGCTGGAGGCCCGCATCATGGGCGTAGCCGATGTGGTTGAAGCCATGACATCGCACCGCCCCTACCGCGCCGCCCTTGGCCTGGAGAAGGCACTGGCCGAGGTGGAGCGCGGCAGCGGCACCAAATTTGACGCCGACGTGGTCAAGGCCTGCCTGACGCTGTTCCGGGACAAGGCTTTTCAGCTGCCGGCGTGAGCGTTTGGGCAGCAGACATGAGCCACCCCGGCAACTCAGGGTTGCACTACTCGACGCGCGCGCCGGATGCCTTGACCATCGGTCCCCAGATCGCAACCTCGTCCTTCACATACTGGGCAAATCGGCTCGGGGTGTAACCGACCATGGCGGGCGTTCCCATCTCGTCGAATTTGGCCGAGATGGCTGGATCCTTCAATGCCTGATCCATGACCGCGGCCAACCGGTCGACCACCGCCTGGCGTGTACCGGCAGGGGCGAACAGGCCGTACCACGAATAGGCTTTGTAATCCTTCATGCCAACTTCGGCCGCCGTCGGCACCTCGGGCAAGGCGGGTGAGCGCTGATCCGTGGCCACCAACAGCATGCGCACCTGCCCAGCACGATGAAAGGGCGCCATGATGCTCGGTATGTCGCTGTTGAACTGAATTTCGCCCGAGATCATGGCCTTGTAGACCTCGCTCGGTGAGCGATAGGGGATGTGCACAGCCTGCGTGCCTGTGCGTTGCAGAAATGCCGAACTGGCCAGGTGTCCCGTGGTGCCAATGCCGGCGCTGCCATAAGAAAACTTGTTCGGCGCTGCCTTGAGTGCTGCGACGAATTCCGGAACCGTCTTGACGTTCAGACCTTTGGTGGTCACGGCGAGTCCGATCGGGACAAAAACGGTCGGGGAGATAGCGACAAGGTCTTTGACCGGGTCGTACGGCAGGTTGGGGTAAAGCGTTGCTGCAATGCCGGTTGATGAGAGCGACGCCAGCACAATGGTGTGGCCGTCCGGCGGCTGCTTGGCGACATAGTCGGTACCGACCGTGCTGCCGCCACCGGGGCGGTTTTCGATGATGATCGGTTGTCCCAGCAGTTCGCTCATTTTTGGTGCCAGAAGTCGCATGGTGATGTCCGTACCACCACCCGTGCCAAACGGCACAACGATACGGATCAGCCGGTTGGGCCAGGCAGCTGTCTGAGCCCGTGACATCGTCGGCGCCAATAGGGCCGCTGCCGGCAAGCTCAGAACAGTGCGGCGGGTGATCTTCTTCAATACCGGCGAGTCCGGGTTTTCAATCATATGGTTACCTCTTGATGCGATTGTGTTGATGCAATCTTCCAACGTCGATCCATCAGTCTGAGCCGAGGACTGCAGTCATTCTAGGCATGAAAGTGTGTTTCACATGTTGTACTGAAAACCGTCGACCTTGAAGTCCTGGCCGGTGATGTAGCACGGCTCAGAGGTCGCCAAAAACAGGACCAACTGAGCAACATCTTCGGTCTGTCCGATGCGCCGCAGGGCAACGCCTGCCTGCGCAATTTGAGCGCCGCGTTCGATGATGACGGGGTTCTTGGGTGTCTCGGTTTGGATGAGGCCCGGACAAATCGCGTTGACAAGAATGGTGGGGCCCAATTCTTTGGCCAATGCCCGCGTCATCCCGAGTATGCCGGCCTTGGCACTGGCGTAGGCAAAGCGGCTCACAGCCGCAGTTACACCGCCCGAGTGAGCGTTCAGCGAAGACATCGACACGATGCGCCCCCCGCCCTGCTCAAGCATGGTCGGCGCGACCGCGCGGATGTAGTTGAAACAGCTCTTGAGGTTGATGGCAATGGTCTCGTCGAACTCTTGTTCTGAAATTTCCAGAATGCCCTTTGGCATCGGCCTGCCCGCATCGTTCAGAAGAAAATCGACGCGTTTGAATTTCGAAACCACCGCGTCTGCTACCTCTTGCGCGCGCCGGAAATCCGCCACATTGGCTTCGAAGGTCAGGGCCTCCTGCCCAAGTGCCCGGATCTCACCCGCGGTGCGCTCCATCTCTGGCGCGAGCAGGTCGACCAAAGCAATGTCGTACCGAGCGCGGGCCAGCGCAAGGGCACATGCCCGTCCAATACCACGGGCACCGCCCGTGACAATCGCAACCTTGCGCGTTGGCTCAATCGTCATTTGTTATCCTTCAACTGAACTCATAACGATGAACAATGTGTTAGTGCCAGCTTAACATCATCCCCCGTGGAAAAATGACTCTGGTTCATGTCGGCCATGACCACTGAGTGATTGATCTGTCGCCTTTAAACGCCGAGAATGAACGTAAGTCAGCGGCCACAAAACGTTACCGACCACCCTAAGCTCCCGACCGTACTCACATTCAGAAAGACACACGATGGATAACGCCGACAAGCCACTGGAGCCATGGCAGTGGCCGGAATCGCAATGGCGCGGAATTGTTGACCATGTACGCGCTGGACGGTCGCTGAGACCCACACAATGGAAAAATGGGGCGCGTTGTGCGGTCGCACTGTCCTTTGACTCCGACCATGAAACCAATGCCCTGCGCGAGGGTTCGGACTCCGTCGGCCGGCTGTCGCAGGGTCAATACGGCAACCGTCAGGGTGTGCCAAGGATTCTGGATGTTCTGACGCGTCATGACGTCCAGGCCAGCTTTTATGTGCCCGCAGTGACCGCGCTGCTCTACCCCGACGAGCAGCGCCGGGTGGTGGCCGAAGGGCATGAGGTCGGCATCCACGGCTGGATCCATGAGCGCAATTCGGTGCTGGCGCTGGCCGATGAGCGCGACCTGCAGCTTCGTTCGGCCGACACGCTGGAGCGCATCACCGGCGTGCGTCCAGTGGGTATCCGCACCCCTTCGTGGGATTTCAGCCCGAACACCCTGGCGATCACGCGGGACATGGGACTGATCTACGACTCCTCGCTGATGGCCGATGTCGATTGCTATGAGCTGCTCATGGACGGCCAGGACACCGGCGTGGTTGAACTGCCGGTAGAGTGGATCCGTGACGATGCGGTGTACTTCAACATGAACCGCTTCGCGAGCCTGCGGCCCTACACGCCGCCCAGTGATGTGTTCGACATCTTCAAGCGCGAGTTCGACGGCGCATACAGCGAAGGTGGCCTGTTTCAGCTCACCATGCACCCGCATGTCAGTGGCTACCGTTCGCGCATCTGGATTCTGGAGGAACTCATCAAGTACATCCGCTCCCATCCAGACGTGTGGTTTGCCACTCACGCCGACATCGTGCGTTATGCCAAGGCGCACGCGGTCTGATGGACGATAACTTCTCCAACTCGCAAAGCGTCCGCAAGACGGTGATTGCGACCCGTGGCGGCGTCGTCGCCGCTCAACATCGCCTGGCTGCTGAAGCTGGCGCTGCGGTTCTTGAAAACGGCGGTGATGCGATCGACGCGGCAGTGGCCACGTCGTTTGCACTGGGGGTGGTTGAGCCGTGGATGAGTGGCCCAGCCGCCGGCGGTTGCATGACGGTGTGGCGCGCGACCGAATCCCGTGCTTACACCATCAACTACGGCATGCGTTCGCCCGCAGCGCTCGATCCGGCGAACTACCCGCTGTCTGGGGCCGGCCGGTCGTCAGACCTCTTTCCGTGGCCGGCAGTAACCGGTGATCGAAACGTCCAGGGCGCCACCGCCATCGCCGTGCCTGGCGTGGTGGCGGGCATGGCCCTGGCCCACGAACGCTTTGGCCGGCTGCCGTGGGGTGACCTGCTGGGGCGTGCGATCAGTCTGGCTGACCAGGGGCTGCTGGTCGATTGGTACTCGGCGCTGCTGATGGCCTCCAGCGCGCGGGCGCTGGCGCTCGACCCGGACGCGGCCAGTATGTTCCTCGAAGACGGGCACTGGCCGATCATCGGCGGCTGGACTGCCCTGAGCGAAAAACGGCTTAACCAAAAAGTGCTGGCGCAGACCCTGCGCCAGATTGCCGCGCTTGGCGCCAGCGCGCTCTACACCGGCGACCTGGCCAGCGCCATGGTGAAAGACGTGCGCGACAAGGGCGGTTGCCTGTCGATGTTAGACCTGGCCTCTTACCGGGCCGAGATGGTGGACCCGCTGGTCATACCCTATCGCGGTCACCATCTGTTCGCGCCACCGGGATTGACCGCCGGTCCCAGCCTGCGCCATTGCCTCGACATGCTGGCACCGGCGCTGTCCCCGCAGCCCGGCGCACCCGGTGCCGACAGTTACCTGGCCTACGCGCGCGCCCTGGACGCCGCCTTTCGCAATCGTCTTGAGCATATGGGCGACGCCGAAGCGCCCCATGCACCGTCTTGCACCACCCACTTCAGTGTCGTGGACCGCCACGGCAACCTGTGCGCAGCAACGCAGACGCTGCTGTCAATTTTCGGTTCGCGCGTCGTCTCGCCCAGCACGGGTCTGCTGATGAACAACGGCATCATGTGGTTCGACCCCGAACCCGGTAAACCAAACTCCATTGGCCCGGGCAAGCGTTGCCTGGCCAATTACTGCCCTGTTGTCGGCCAGGGTGCCGATGGCCGTCAATTCGCCGTTGGCGCGTCGGGTGGCCGTAAGATTTTGGGTACCGTGCTGCAGATTAGCTCGTTTCTGCTCGACCACGGGCTGAGTCTGGAGCAGGCCTTTCACCAGCCGCGTATCGACATGAGCGGCGGTGCCACCTTGATAGCCGACCGTGCCTTGCCTCCTGAGGTGCTTGGCGCGCTGTCGCAAGCTTTCCCCACCGTCACAACGCGCCGCACCGTGTTCCCTTACGCCTTTGCCTGTCCGGCTGCGGTGTTACGCGAAGGCGATATGAACATGGGCTGCACCGAGATCATGTCGCCTTGGGGTGATGCCGTGGCGGAGCGTACATCGGCCTGATCACTGGCCGCCGCGCGAATACCGACACGATGAAAAGACAACTCTCTGCCTACGCCGGCACCATGATCGTCATGGTTTTGCTGGACATGCTGTGGCTGGGCGTCATCGCCAAGCCGATCTACCAACAGGGTATTGGTCACCTGATGGCCGACAAACCCAACGTGCCGGTGGCCGTACTTTTTTATGCACTGTTCGGGCTCGGGCTGGTGGTGTTTGCGGTATCGCCCGCAGGACCTGCGCCACGCTGGGGCAAGACCTTGGGCATGGCGGCGCTGTTTGGCTTTTTCGCCTACGCCACCTACGATCTTACGAACCTGGCCACGCTTAAACAATGGCCCGTTGGCTTGTCGCTGATTGACATCGCTTGGGGGACCTGCATCAGCGCAGCCTCAGCCGCTGGCGGCAAGGCGCTGATGGATGGCGCTGCGCCCTCATAGCCGCCTGTTAGGCCAACGACAAGATGGTCGATGCCAATGCCAGCTGCCTGGCTGAAGCCTAGGCCAAATCTAGGCCGCTGTACCGGCCGCGAAGCGTTGCTCCAGGTAGGCCAGCAAGGTGCGGATGGTCTGCGCCTCGCCCCCCACCGGCCGACCGGCACGTGCGCCGTCGTTCCAGGCAAACAGGTCGATGTGGAGCCAGTCTTGCGACTCGGGCACGAAGTACTCCAGAAACAGGGCCGCATTGATGGCGCCAGCCATGGCGTTGCGACCCGTGTTCACGATGTCGCCGATGGCGCTCTCGATCCCAGCCCGGTACGGCGCCCACAGCGGCATGTGCCACAGCGGGTCATCCAGTTGCAGGCCCAGGTCGACCAACTGGCGCGCGGTGGCCATGTTGCGGCAGAACAGGGCCGGCAATTGGGGGCCCAGTGCCACCCGGGCCGCGCCCGTCAATGTGGACAAGTCGATCACCAAGGCCGGCTTACCTTCACAGGCATACGCCAGCGCGTCACACAAAATGACCCGGCCCTCGGCGTCGGTGTTGCCGATTTCGATGTGCAGGCCCTCGCGGGTCTTGAACACGTCCCCTGGCCGGTAAGCATTACCGGCAATGGCGTTCTCTACGGTGGGCAGCAGCACCTGCAGGCGTACGGGCAGTTTGAGCGCCATCACCAGCGCGGCCAGCCCGAGTGCGTTGGCCGCACCCCCCATGTCTTTTTTCATCTGGCGCATGCCCTCGGCACCCTTGATGTCCAAGCCACCGCTGTCAAAACACACCCCCTTGCCGACCAGGCAGAGCAGGGGATCCCGGGGCTTGCCCCAGGTCAGCTCGATCAGGCGCGGGGCTCGGGTGCTGGCGCGTCCGACCGCGTGGATGGCGGGAAAGTTCTTCTTGAGCAGCGCGTCGCCCACCACTTGGCGGAATTTCGCGCCGTGTTGCTTGGCCACCAT